>NZ_JADMSV010000009.1:0-124476 GCF_015560935.1 Butyricimonas sp. BSD2780061689_150309_C8 | reverse complement strand
ATCCCGAACAGAGAAGTTAAGCCCGTTAGCGCCGATGGTACTGCCCTTGGGTGGGAGAGTAGGTCGATGCCGAATTTAGAGAGAGCGAGTTCAAAAACTCGCTCTTTTTTATTTTCTCTCGCTTCCGATCGTGGAGAACCTGCTAACTTGCGACTTGCCGAAGGCAATTTATCTGATTTCTGGTAACTCGATACCTTTTATTTTACGATATAAATTTAAAGCGTAAGAATCCGTCATTCCTGAGACGTAATCCGTTACCGTTTGTATTTTCGTGTAAATGGAATCATCTTGATGAACTTTGTATTGTTCTGGCATAACGGATAGAATATTCCGGGCATAATAGGTTTCTGGTTTCAGAACAGCATCAATATATTCTTTTAATATGGTGGCAAGGATTTTGAAACCTGCAATCTGTATTTGTGTAACGATATTCGTGTGATAAATCCGGGAATAGGCTAATTCGGTACAGGTTTCATAGGCTTGTTTATTGGTGCCTGTTAAGTGATGTATCAAGCTGCCTTGAAAGGTTCCGTTCATGATTGCCTCGTAGTTTTGGCAAAAGATGTCTGCACAGGCATTGATTAATTTATTAATAATACCTGCACGTAGAAATGCGATACATTCGTTTTTGTCCGTGACAATTTTGAAGGTTCTGGAGATCGTCTTTAAATCTTCCTTGTCTGTATCTTTGTCGTAGAAATTAAGAAGTATTCGGGTAGTTTCATCATAGGATAGAATTTTTAGCTTGTGAGAGTCTTCAATATCCATGATCTGATAGCAAATATCGTCGGCAGCTTCAACCAGATAAACGAGTGGATGGCGGACGTATTGCAAAGGTTTTGAGTTAAGTTGGATAATACCAAGTTCTTCGGCTACTTCCTTGTATATTTCTTTTTCACTTTGGAAAAATCCGTATTTATGTCCTTTGAGGGAGGCTTTAGATTCAAATGGGTATTTAACAATGGATGCAAGTGTGGTAAAGGTCATCGTGTAACCACCTGGCCTGCGTCCGTTAAAGCTATGGGTTAATAACCGGAAAGCATTTGCGTTACCTTCGAAATGACTGATGTCAGCCCATTCCTCGTCCGTCAGGAGTTTTTTCAAGTATTGCCCTTCTCCTTCCGTGAAAAAATAAGAAATAGCCTCTTCTCCGGAATGTCCGAAAGGAGGATTCCCCAAATCGTGAGCTAAACAGGCCGTACTAACAATGGTACCGATTTCTTCGAGGATTTCCGGGTGCTCTAATGCCTCTTTGGTTTTAACAAATTGTGCAATCTTGTTTCCTAGCGAACGTCCCACGCTAGCTACTTCTAGGCTATGAGTTAGACGGTTATGTACAAAGATATTGCCCGGTAACGGGAATACTTGTGTTTTATTTTGTAATCGTCGAAACGGTGAGGAAAAGATTAAACGATCGTAGTCTCTTTGAAATTGTGATCGGTCATGAGAGCGAAACATGGTGATAGTACTTCCCGGTTGATAACGTCTCGATGATAATAATTTATTCCAGTCCATCATGGTAGTTCAGATTACAAATTTATAGGTTACAGGTTTAAGTAAAGTATGTCAATTGGAGACCTGTAACGGTTATACAAATGTAGTAATAAAAAGAAGAGGAAGCAAACTGCTTCCTCTTTCGATCTTTATTTTGAAATGAAGTGGTAGTGACTACCAAATCTTTCGAATGCTGCTTTATCAAGCGTTTCTCGGTGATCGGGATGAGCAATATTGATTAAAGTCTTTGCTCTTTCTTGAAGGGTTTTACCATAAAGGTCTGCGATACCGAATTCCGTAACAATGTAGTGTACATCGAAACGAGTAGTAACAACTCCGGCTCCGTTTAACAAAGTCGGGCAAATTTTACTCACACCTTTGTTTGTTACTGCCGGTAATGCAATAATCGGTTTTCCACCTTCGCTGGCTGCTGCTCCGCGGATGAAGTCTAATTGACCGCCACTACCACTGTAAAATTTAATACCCAAAGAGTCTGCGTTGACTTGACCCGTGATGTCAACGGAAAGGGCAGAGTTGATAGCCGTCATTTTCGGTTGTTGTGCGATGATGAACGGATCGTTCGTGTAACCTACATCCATCATGGCTACTCCTGGGTTGTCATCGATGAAGTCATATACTCTTTTTGATCCCATCAAGAAGGTTGATACGATCTTACCTTTGTCGAATTTCTTATTCATGTTGTTGACAACACCTTTTTCGTACAAGGGCAATACACCGTCAGCAAACATTTCCGTGTGAATACCTAAGTTTTTGTGGTTCCCTAATTGGGAAAGTACCGCATTGGGGATTGCTCCGATTCCCATTTGCAGGGTAGCTCCATCCTCGATTAAGGAAGCTACATTTTTACCGATAGCAATATCTTGTTCTGTTAACGTTGCCGGATGAGCTTCGATAAGCGGGGTATTGTCCTCGCAGAAAATGTCAATGTCTGATAATTTGATGATAGCATCTCCCCATGCTCTCGGAACATTCGGGTTAATAACAGCAATAACTGTTTTCGCATTCTGTACGGCAGCTAACGTGGCATCAACAGAGGTTCCCATGGATACAAAACCATGTTTGTCCGGGGGACAAACTTGGATCATAGCAACATCAACCGGGTGAATACCGCTTCTGATCAGTTTCTGGGTTTCACTCAAATGAACGGGTACATAATCTGCATATCCTTCTTGAGTCGGTTTACGCACGTTACTGCCCACAAAATAGGATTCTAGGAAGAAGATTCCTTCGAATTCTGCTTCTGCATACGGGGCACTACCTTCCGTGTGCAAGTGTTGCAACTTGACGTCTCTCAATTCTCCTGCACGTCCTCTGTTGCAAAGAGCTTGAATTAGACCTTGGGGGGCACAAGCCACACTGTGAATGTGAATCCGGTCTCCGGATTTTACAACTTTTACAGCCTCTTCAAATGACACTGTTTTGATTCCTTGATACATAGCAAGTTATTTTGTTTTGATTTCTTATGATTTAATTATTAGCTAACCTCTTGAAAGAGGGGTGCAAGTTAACAACACTCTTTTAATTAAACAATTTTTTCCGTAATTATTAGTGTTCAATTTGTGACACGGTTTTTACTTACAGTAGCCAGCCTAGAATGGCCTTTCCCGTGAAAAGATAAATGTTCAAACCGATGATGTCGTTCGTTAGGGTGATAAACGGTCCGGTAGCTAGAGCCGGATCTATCTTTAGTTTATTGAGTAATAACGGGAATGCTGTACCGAACATGGATGCGAACATGATCACGATAAATAAGGATATAGTTACCGTGATGGGCATGGCAAGTGATGTTAGGTTGAAACAAAGGGATAGGATAAAAATGATGGAAGAACAGATGCAGGCATTTATGACCGCACATGAAATTTCTTTTGAGATACTTTGTAATATGTTTTTTGATGTCAGGGTGTTGGAGGCAAGTCCTTTTACCACGATGGCGGAAGACTGGATACCCACGTTTCCTCCCATGGCGGTGATAACAGGAATGAACATGGCTGTTGCTGGGAATAAGGCAATGTCTGCCTCGTAGAAAGAAATCATATAAGCTGCAAGCATTCCTCCGAATAAACCGATGATCAGCCACGGGAGACGAGCTTTCGTTTGGTCCCAGATCGTGTCGGAAGATTCCACGTCTTGCGAGATACCGGACATCATCTGGTAGTCTTTTTCTGCTTCTTCCCGGATCACGTCAACCACGTCGTCGATCGTGATTCGTCCGACAAGACGTCCGATAGAATCAACCACGGGAATGGCGACTAAATCGTACTTCTGCATGATACGTCCCACGGATTCGGCTGGTTCATCGGTGGTCACGTAGGTTACGTCCGGGTTATATATACTTTGGATTTTGGTAGATGTCGGGGAAAGAATCATCTTTTTCAATGAAAGTCTTCCTTTCAAGATGTTGTCGTCATCAACGACGTAGATGTAAAATATTTCATCTAGGTTCTCTGCTTGTCGACTAAGTTCGCGTAGACAGGTGAGGACGGTCCAATTTTCGTTGACTTTCACTAGCTCTTTACCCATAAGTCCACCGGCAGAATCTTCGTCGTAATGCAACAGATCGACGATGTCTCCCGCTTGTTCGAGGTCTTCCATGTGTGAAAGAACTTCTTGCTGCTGTTCGTTGGGCATACTACCCACGAGGTCGGCGGCATCGTCCGTGTCCATGTTATCCACGAAACGTTTGGCTATAACTTCCGGGGGAAAAGAATCGATAAATCGTTGTCTTTCGTCTTCTTCGATTTCTGCCAGAACGTCTCCGGCTTTCTCTTCATCTAGCAACAGAAACAGGAATTGGGCTTCTTTGGTGTCCAATTCATTCATGATTTCGGCAATATCCGCCGGATGAAGAGGTTCTACCAACTTGGCGACATCTTCTTTATTATCCGCTTTTATCAGTCCCTCTATCTGGGAAACTAATTCTTCCGAGAGTTCAAACTGTTGCATAGTTCATCAATTACTTGTTTGCCTGCTGAATCTCTTTACATAGTGTAATGAAATCCTCTACACTTAATTGTTCCGGGCGCAAAGATAACGTTTCTGAGGCAAAATCCGGAGAAATAATTGATTTTAAAGAATTACGTAAGGTTTTTCGTCGTTGATTGAAACCTGATTTTACGATATTGAAAAAAAGTTTTTCGTCACAATCGAGTTTTTCCCTTTTATTTCGGATGAGTCGGATTACGGCGGATTTAACTTTTGGTGGTGGATCGAAAACCTGTTCTCCCACGGTGAAAAGATACTCGATGTCGTAAAATGTTTGTAGGAATACGCTTAAAATCCCGTATGTTTTGTTCCCGTGAGAGGCACTGATGCGTTCGGCCACCTCTTTTTGTATCATACAGACGACTTGGGGGATTAGATCCCGGTTTTCTAGGATACGGAAAAAGATTTGCGAAGAGATGTTATAAGGAAGATTCCCGATAATCGAAAACGGTTCTGTGTAGAAATTTCGAATATCCGATTTTAGAAAATCCCCGTAAATAATCTGCTCTTTATGGGCAGGTAGCTCTTCGTGCAGGTAGTCAATGGACTCCTGGTCGATGTCAATGGCAAGCACGGAAAATTTCGTATCTTTTAATAAATGACGTGTCAGTACTCCCATACCCGGCCCGATTTCCAGTACCCCTTTGGTGACAGGTAGTAAACTCGCCGTGATTTTACAAGCGATGTTTTGGTCTTTCAAAAAATGTTGTCCCAGATGTTTTTTTGCTCGAACGATACTCATAGTATGAATTCAGGGTGTTATGGGTTAAACTTCCAATTATTTATTTACTTTTGCAAACGACTTACAAAATAATGCTTTTATTTTGATTTGTGAAAATTATTAGAGTCTCAATCTTGACGAATTTTGTGGATGAAGCCATTTTATAAACAGGTTATAAAGTTTTTTGCCTTTTTGCTGGTAACAGTTTTTTTGTTCTGGCTGGTGTATCGAGATCAAAATTTCGATGACTTGATGAAGGTTTTGCGTGATGATGTCGATTATACGTGGATATGGGTAGCGATTGTTTTCGGTTTACTTAGCCACGTGAGTCGTTCTCTGCGTTGGCAGATGTTGACGAAATCTATGGGATACCGGATTTCTTTCATGAATAGTTTTATGGGGGTGATGATTGGTTATTTTGCTAATATGGCGATTCCTCGGATGGGTGAGTTTACCCGTTGTGGAGTGGTGAGTAAATATGAAAACGTGCCATTCTCGAAGTTATTGGGAACGGTTGTTACCGAGCGGGTATTTGACATGATTATGTTGCTGTTGCTTACTTTGGTTGTTGTCGTTTCGCAATTTAAACAGGTCGGGATATTCCTGGATAATAATGAAGAGATTAAACAAAAGTTATACACGATGTTTCATTCCCCATGGACTTACGTGGTGTTGGGAGTGTTGATCGTGGGGGTGGCAGGTTTCTTTTGGTTTGTACGGAAAGGTACTTTCTTCACCCGGTTACATCATTTTTTATCGGGAATGAAAGAAGGTTTATTGACCGTGAAGGACGTGAAGCATAAGTGGTTATTTATCGGTCATACGATTTTTATCTGGCTGATGTATTTTCTGATGCTATACGTTTGTTTCTTCTGTTTCCAGTTCACCTCTCACTTGGGACCGATGGTTGGTTTGACCGTGTTTGTTCTTTCCAGTTACGGGATGGTGGCTCCGGTACAAGGTGGCGTGGGTGCGTGGCATTTCATGGTGATTGCAGCTTTGATGATTTATTTACCGCATACGGAAGAAATTGCCAGCCTGTCTAAGACATTTGCTTTGTTGACTCACGGCACGATGACATTGTTGTATATCGTGGTAGGCGTGTTGTGTTTGTTATTCTTGCCAATATATAATCGGAAGTAAATTTCATGTTTATGGATATTGTTGAAAAATATTTTACCGGGTTAAGTGAGAGACAATTGGAACAGTTCCAACAATTGGAGGGGCTTTACCGGGAATGGAATGAAAAGATCAATGTGATTTCGAGGAAAGATATAGATGCTTTGAACGTGCATCATGTTTTACATTCTTTGGCGATAGCAAAGGTGATTTCTTTCAAAGCGGGGACAAAAGTGTTGGATGTCGGAACGGGAGGAGGTTTTCCCGGAATTCCGTTGGCTATTATGTTTCCTGAGGTAGATTTTTTCCTGGTAGATTCTATCGGGAAGAAAATTAAAGTGGTAGAGGGCGTTGCAGGAGCTTTAGGCTTAAAAAATGTGATAGCAAGGCAATTGAGAGTAGAGACGATGAAAGAAAAATTTGATTTCATCGTGAGTCGTGCCGTGACGGCTTTTCCGGCTTTTGTAGCCTTGACCAGAAAGCGTATTCAAGAGAATAGTTTCAACGATTTGTCCAATGGGATTTTGTATCTGAAGGGAGGGGATTTTGAAGAAGAGATTCGGGATTTCAAGGATAAAATTTCTGTTTATAATATTCCTGATTTTTTTGAGGAAGAGTTTTTCGAAACGAAGAAATTAATTTATATGAAATTCCTCAAATAATTTTCTATTAACGATTTGGGAATAAGAAGAATTCTTCTTAAATTTGTCGCAGTTTACATTTCCACCTGGTTCATGCCGGGTGATTTTACTTACGTAATGAGAATTATCCAAATATAACGTGACTATATGTACGATATTTTAGAACTGAATGAAAAGTTACTTTCAGATTTGCGTCAAATTGCAAAAGAACTGAATGTTAAAAGGATTGAATCCTTTAAAAAGAAAGAATTAATATACAAAATTTTAGATCAGCAAGCCATGATTGCTACCGAGGAAACAGCTCCCGTTGAACCGAAGGAGAAGAAACCTCGCGTGAGAGTGATAAGGGGAGGTGCTGAAAAAGTGGGAGATTCCAAAGGTGGATTGGCCAAATTTAATCGGAATAAAGATAAGAAGGCCGATGCGAAACAGGAGAAAAACCAAAATGAAACTGTCAAAGAGGCTCCCGAAAAGAAAGATACAGTTTTACCCGTAGAGGAAGTGCAGCCGATCAATGTCGTGCATAGTGATATTTTGGATAAGGATCTGGTTTTCAGTCGTACGGAAAACGGTATTGTTGTAGAGAAAAAAGGAGAGGTTGTTGCAGAACCACAGGAAACGGAAGTAAAGAATGAAACTTCAGAGGCTCCTAAACGTGAGCAAGCCGGGCAAAAGCAAGACCGTAAATTTTTTGATAAGCGTAACCGGAAACAAACCAATCGAGAAGAGGTGAAAAGTGAAGAAGGTAAAGAAGAGGTGAAAGAGGAGAAGGCGGTTGAAGAGGTAGTTAAAGAGGAACAGGTGGCAGAAAGACCCAGCCGTCCGAAGTTTGTAAAACGGAATAGACGTGTTGAGAGAGATGAAGAAACCATTCGTCAAGATGTGGAAGAGAATGATTTTGAAGATGTCGAAAATGAATCTGGCGTTAAGGAAGAGGTTGAAAATGAAAATTATGAAAGCGTTCCTGCTGAGTTTGAAGAAAAAAGAGAAACTCAAAACAAGATGCGTTTTGACAAACGCGATAAATATTACGAGTTCGAGGGAATTATATTAAACTCGGGTGTGTTGGAAATCATGCCTGACGGGTATGGATTCCTTAGATCTTCTGATTATAATTACTTGAATTCTCCGGATGATATTTACGTGTCTCAAAGTCAGATCAAGTTATTTGGTTTGTCAACGGGTGACACGGTGGAAGGAACCGTGCGTCCCCCGAAAGAAGGAGAGAAGTATTTCCCGTTGATTAAAGTATCGAAAATTAACGGGAAGTCTCCGGAAGCGGTGCGTGACCGAATCCCGTTTGATCACTTGACCCCGCTTTTCCCGAATGAAAAATTCAATCTTACCGGAAGTGGGCGGGCTACGATTTCTACTCGTGTGGTGGATATGTTTGCCCCGATCGGTAAAGGACAGCGCGGTTTGATCGTGGCTCAGCCGAAAACAGGTAAGACGATGTTGCTAAAAGAAATTGCTAACGCAATTTCAGCCAATCATCCTGAAGTGTATTTGATTATCCTGTTGATTGATGAGCGTCCGGAAGAGGTAACCGATATGGCTCGTAGCGTGAATGCGGAGGTGATTGCCTCTACTTTCGACGAGCCGGCAGAGCGTCACGTGAAGGTGGCCAATATCGTGTTGGAAAAAGCTAAGCGTATGGTAGAATGTGGGCATGACGTGGTGATCCTGTTGGATTCAATTACTCGTCTGGCTCGTGCTTATAACACGGTATCTCCTGCATCCGGAAAGGTGCTTTCCGGTGGTGTGGATGCAAATGCATTACACAAACCGAAACGGTTCTTTGGTGCAGCCCGTAATATCGAAAATGGTGGTTCGTTGACGATTCTGGCAACCGCGTTGACAGAGACCGGTTCAAAAATGGACGACGTGATTTTCGAGGAATTCAAGGGTACTGGAAATATGGAGTTGCAGTTGGACCGCAAGTTGTCCAACCGTCGTATTTACCCGGCTGTGGATATTACGGCATCAAGTACGCGTCGTGATGACTTGTTGTTGGAGGACTACACGTTGAACCGTATCTGGATTTTGCGTAACTATTTGACGGATATGAATTCTGTTGAGGCAATGCAATTCGTGAAGGATCGTTTGGAAAAGACGAAATCTAACGAGGAATTCTTGATCTCGATGAATGATAAATAGTTTTATAAGTTTTATAATATGGAAAAGCGGGTTCATAATGGACTCGCTTTTTTGATGCCTCAAATATAGAATCATTTTAAGTACGTGCTTATATCGCAATGCTGTAGCGGGTTATGTGTGAATGAACGTTCATTTGGGGTGTATGAAATGTATGTTTTGCAACATGTAGATTACAAAACCATGCTTTTTTTATTACCTTTGCATTGCAAAGAATAAAAAATGGAGAGTTTACGTAACACGCATAAGATCCTGATGAAAGAAAGGACGTCGGCTATCCGTCGTGGTTTATTGGATACGATAGATTCTCGTGCCCGGTTGATTGCGATAAAGGGAAGTCGTGGTGTGGGGAAGACCAATTTCCTACTAGACTTTTGCAAGGATCATTACAAGGACGATCCTTCTTGTCTTTACGTGAACATCAATAACTTGTTCTTTGCGATGGAAGGATTGTTTAATTTCGTGGAACGTTTCTACAAGCTGGGAGGGAAAGTATTGTTATTGGATCAGATCCATAAGTATCCAAACTGGGACCGGGAATTGCGGGAGGCTTACGATCGTTTCCCTGATTTGCAGATCGTTTTCACCGCATCTTCTATTTTACGGGTCAAATCCAACAAATATTTGCATGGAATCGTGGAGATGTACAACCTGAGCGGTTTGTCGTTTCGGGAGTTTTTGGAGTTAGAAACGGGATATAAGTTTTCCGTTTATTCTTTTGAGGAAATCGTGGAACATCACGAGGAAATCGTGAACGATATTCTTGAAAAGGTGCGTCCGTTAGCTTTTTTTAATAACTATTTGAAATATGGTTATTATCCTATATATTTGGAGGAGAAATCACATATTGATTATTTACTGAAAAACATCAACTTAACATTGGAGTTTGATATTCCGTACAATAATCAGATCGAACTGAAGTACTTGACGAAACTGAAACAATTGCTTTTTATCGTGGCGAATGGTAATAGTAATATTAATATCAGTAAGCTGAGTGCGCAGATCGGTGTTTCTCGTGCAACGGTGTTAAATTACCTGCATTACATGAAGAATGCTCGGTTGTTGACTTTGTTGTTTGATCGGGAAAGTGATGATGAGAACGGGCTAAAACCGAATCAAGTATTTTTGCATAATCCCAATTTGCTGAATGCGGTTTGTCTGGATCAGACGGATTCATTGATGATTCGGAAAACATTTTTAATTAGTCAATTATGTGCCGTGGCAAGATTGAATTTTTCGGGAAATGAAGATTTATTCGTGAACCAGAAATACGAGATTTCTGTACGGCAACAAGGAGATAAAGGGCGAGTCCGGGATTCAGTAATTCTGATGACCGATATGATCGAACGAGGTAAAAAGAATGTTATACCCTTGTGGCTTGCCGGTTTTGTGTATTGAGAGAAGTAAAAATCTTAAATAGAGTGATCAACTATTGTTAGTTAATGTTTAAAAAAATGGCAAAAGAAAAGAAATTTATCACATGTGATGGTAACGCGGCCGCTGCTCATGTAGCTTATATGTTCAGCGAGGTATCGTGTATCTATCCTATTACTCCGTCGTCTCCGATGGCAGAGTATGTAGACGAATGGGCTGCTAAAGGTAGAAAGAACCTGTTCGGGGAGACTGTAAGAGTGATGGAAATGCAATCAGAGGCAGGTGCTGCCGGAGCTGTTCACGGTTCTTTGCAAGCTGGTGCGTTAACCACGACTTATACGGCCTCTCAGGGATTATTATTAATGATTCCTAATATGTACAAGATTGCAGGTGAGTTACTTCCTTGTGTTTTCCACGTGAGTGCCCGTGCTTTGGCTGCTCATGCACTTTCTATTTTCGGAGATCATGCAGACGTTTACGCTGCTCGCCAAACTGGGTTTGCTATGTTGGCTTCCGGTTCTGTGCAAGAAGTAATGGATCTTTCTGCTGTATCACACCTGACTGCAATCAAGTCAAGAGTTCCTTTCGTTAATTTCTTTGATGGTTTCCGTACTTCTCACGAGATCCAGAAGATCGAAGAGTTGGATATGGAAGATATTCGTGGCTTAGTTGACATGAAGGCTTTGCAGGAGTTCCGTGACCGGGCTCAGAATTCTGAGAACCCTGTAACAAAGGGAACCGCTCAAAATCCGGACGTATATTTCCAGGGTAGAGAGGCTGCTAACAAATTCTATGATGCAGTACCTGACATCGTGGCTAATTACATGGATGAAATGTCCAAGATAACCGGTCGTACTTATCGTCCGTTTGTTTATTACGGGGCTAAAGATGCCGAGAATATCATTATCGCCATGGGGTCTGTGACCGAGACTATCCGTGAGGTGATCGATTACAAGCTTGCTAATGGCGAGAAAGTGGGTATGATCGCTGTTCATTTGTATCGTCCGTTCTCTGCTAAATATTTCATGGAAGCTGTTCCTGCTACGGTAAAACGTATTGCAGTGCTTGACCGTACGAAAGAGCCGGGTGCAAACGGAGATCCGTTGTATCTTGACGTGAAAGACGTGTTCTATGGCCAGAAGAATGCCCCGATGATCGTTGGCGGACGTTATGGATTAGGTTCTAAGGATGTAACTCCGGGACAAATCATTGCTGTTTACAAGAACTTGGCTATGAACGAGCCGAAGAATCAATTCACTCTTGGTATTGTGGATGATGTAACCTTCCGTTCTCTTCCTATTGAACCGGAAGTAAAAGTGAACTCAGACCACATGTATGAGGCTAAATTCTATGGATTAGGTTCTGATGGTACTGTAGGTGCTAATAAAAACTCTATCAAAATTATCGGTGGAGCTACTAATAAATATTGTCAAGCTTACTTCGCTTATGACTCTAAGAAATCAGGAGGTTTTACGGCTTCTCACCTTCGTTTCGGGGATGATCCTATTCGTTCAACCTATTTGGTAACTACTCCTGACTTCGTGGCTTGTCACGTGCCTGCATACATTCATATGTATGATGTATTGAAAGGTTTGAAGAAAGGTGGTTCTTTCTTGTTAAACTCTCTTTGGGATGAAAAAGAGGTCGGCGAGCACCTTCCGAATGCGATGAAACGTTATTTGGCTGAAAATGAGATTAATTTCTATATTATCAACGGAACGAAAATCGGTCAGCAATTAGGTTTGGGTAACCGTACGAACACGATCATGCAGTCTGCATTCTTTAAAATCACGAACGTGATTCCTTACGATTTGGCTGTTAGCGAGATGAAGAAAGCTATCGACAAGTCATACGGAAAGAAAGGAGAGGCTATCGTGAAGATGAACTATGCTGCTGTTGATGCAGGTGGTTTAGCTGAAAACGTAGTGAAAGTTGCCGTTCCTGCTGAATGGAAAAATTTGAAAGATGAAGCCTGTGTTTGTGACGAAAACCGTCCGGAATTTATCCGTAACGTGGTTGACGTGATGAACGCACAAAAAGGGGATGATCTTCCTGTTAGTGCATTTGCTGGACGTGAAGACGGAACTTTCCCTGCCGGAACTTCCAAGTTCGAGAAACGTGGTATCGCTATTGACGTACCGGAATGGCAAGTGAATAATTGTATTCAATGTAATCAATGTGCTTACGTTTGTCCTCACGCTGCTATTCGTCCGTTCTTGATTTCTGACGCTGAATTGGCTGCTGCTCCTGCAGGAACAGAAACCAAACCGGCTATCGGTAAAGAACTTGCAGGATTGAAGTTTAAGATTCAAGTATCTCCGTTAGATTGTACGGGTTGTGGTAACTGTGCCGATGTTTGTCCGGCTAAGGAGAAAGCATTGATCATGAAGCCGCTTGAATCTCAAGAATCTGAAATCGCTCGTTTCGAATACATGGATAAGAAGGTTGGCTACAAGAAAGTAGTTGAGCCGAATAACGTGAAGAATTCTCAGTTCCAACAACCTTTGTTCGAGTTCTCCGGAGCTTGTGCCGGTTGTGGTGAGACTCCGTATATTAAGTTAATTACTCAATTGTTCGGAGAGAGAATGATGGTGGCTAATGCTACCGGATGTACCTCAATCTATGGTGGTTCTGCTCCTTCAACTCCGTATTGCAAGAATTATCAATCAGGACGTGGTGTAGCTTGGGCTAACTCATTGTTCGAGGATAATGCCGAGTATGGTCTTGGAATGGCAGAGGGTAATAACCGTTTGCGTGACCGTGCTAAGAGATTGTTGGAAGAGAACTTGTCAAGTTTCTCTGCCGAAACTCAGACTGCTGTTAACGAATGGCTTGCTGCTTTCGAGGATGGAGAGAAGACTTTAGCTGTCAGCGACAATATGTCTGCTGCTTTAGCTAAAGAAAATTCAGCTATCGCTAAAGAAATTTTGGAATTGAAGGCTTACTTCACGAAGAAATCTCAATGGATCTTCGGTGGTGACGGATGGGCTTATGACATCGGTTACGGTGGTTTGGATCACGTATTAGCAAGCGGTCACAACGTGAATGTATTAGTGGTTGATACCGAGGTGTATTCCAATACTGGAGGTCAATCTTCTAAATCAACCCCTGTTGGTGCCGTGGCTAAATTTGCTGCCAGCGGTAAACGTGTTCGCAAGAAGGATTTGGGTGCAATGGCAATGTCTTATGGTTATGTGTATGTTGCACAAGTTGCTATGGGATCTAACCAAGCTCAATACCTGAAAGCATTGAAAGAGGCAGAGGCTTATGATGGACCTTCATTGATCATCGCTTACGCTCCGTGTATTAACCACGGGTTGAAAGCAAGCATGGGTAAATCTCAGGCTGAAGAGAAGAAGGCTGTTGAATGTGGATACTGGCAATTGTACCGTTATAATCCTACTTTGGAGGAAGAGGGTAAGAATCCATTCCAGTTGGATTCTAAAGAACCGGATTATAGCAAATTCCGCGATTATCTGATGGGTGAGGTTCGTTTCAACTCCTTGTTGAAAGCAGCCCCGGAAGAAGCCGAGAAATTATTTGCTAAGACCCAGTCTGATGCTAAATGGCGTTATGAAGGTTACAAACGCCGTGCAGAAATGAAATATGGAGAGTAATGTCTCACGTTAATAATAGAAGAAGATCGCCCGGAATTATTTCCGGGCGATTTTTTTGTAGATTCCACTGGCAAGCCATAAACACGACTCTTTTGTATTATCCGTGTCTTCATTTTACTGTATTCTGAAAAACGAAACAAAACGCACCCGCATACGATGAAATTACCTAAATACGGTTCAGCTGTTAATTTTAATTACTTCATTAGAGGCACGATAGATTGTAAATACACTATAAATAGTACTAATTCTTGATTTACTGAAAGTATTTTTGTATTGTATAAAATGAGAAGGAATAATGGATAATAATTAGGTATTTTTTGGTAGATGATAATTACAGTTACTTATTTCAAGTAGAAATGATGATTGAGAGTATTTTGATCATGCTGGGGTTGTTAGAAGTAAAATAAAACCTTTTTGTTTATCTCAATTTGATGAGTGTATATTAGACTATTTGTAGTTGGAAGGAATGATTAAGAAAATACATATATTGGGGATAATTTTGGCATCTGTTCTACTGGTGTCTTGTATCGAAGAGCGTTTGAGCGCAGATGATACAGAGAATGCATCGGCCTATTTACAGGTGCGAGGGAACAGTTTGTTAAGTTCAACAGACCCGCTTGATAATGAGATTAAGAATCTTAGGATACTTGCGTTCAAGAAAAGCACGGGACAATGTGTAAGCAATAAATTGTATAGTGCAGAATTGAACGATGTGATCAATCATCCTATTGATGAGGGTGTATATGATTTCGTGTTTTTGGCAAATGAACCGAACTTAGTGAGTATTTTGGATGGTTTGAATGGGATTAATGACTACGCTGATCTTGGAAATATCACGTATCCCGAACAAGCTTTTAGATCTGATGTACCCGTTCCGATGTTTCAAGAATTAAAGAATGTAGAGGTTCTTCCTAACCGGGGTGGAGCGAGAGTTGATGGAGGGGAAATACAGAGTCTGATAGAATTGCAATTGGAACGGCTTGGTACTCGCGTAGATATTGTATTGGAAGGAGAAGAGGATTTAACGGATTATTTTAAAGGAATTACTTTTTATAATCTTCCGGAAGGGATCACGTTGATGTCAGCAAGTAATGCCTCGCTTGGTAGAAGTAAGAACCGGAACTTTACATTGACAGACGATGCCGGCTATTTCACGAGTGTTTCTCCCAGCTTGGAACAACAATCTCGTGGTATCGTGTGGGTAAAGAAAATCACTCGGTTCATATTACCGTTCAGTAATTTTTCTCCTGAAGATGACGACAGCAAGGCTATTACATTAAAAGTTGATATGGAGAATCGGTATAGCCCTTCTTGTCACTTGAAAATACAGACCAAGGGAGTGGCTGGAGCCTCGAAGGATAACTACACTTTACCTTATAATTCTGCACTTTTACTTACCGGTACGATTAAGGCTCCTTTGAATCTTAATATCCAGGTAACACCCTGGGGAGAAGAGCAACATGACTGGCAAGTTCAGAATCGGTATTTGAATGTTTCTGACATAAACGTGAATATTACTGATTATAATGGAGCCCGGATTACATTTTCATCCAATATGCCCGTGGTAAAAGTGTTACCCAACGTGATTGTCGGGAGTGGGTCGCAGACCATGGAAACGGGTAAAGTATTTAATGATCTTGTGCTTGGAACAGGAGAGGCTTCAACAAGTCGTTTCGCGTATACTTACGATGCGGTAAGTGGTAAAGGTTCCGGATACATGGATATTTTGTTAGACGAATATAACATGGATATGGCGACTTTTCAAACGAATCCTAATGGGCGTTCTACTGTATTCCGGCTTGTGTTGTCGGCGGAAGATGAGAATGGGGGAAATAGCCTGCAAAGAGAAATCACTGTAAATACAAGCCAGAATGGAATACATTTCGCAGCTAATCCGTGGGATGGGTATACATATATCGGTGCTTTCTTCCGAGAAAATGAAACAGGTGAACGAATTATTTCGATGCAGTTACCTAAACGAACGGACGGGGCTCTTGGATTCTGGAATGTGAAAGTTGATAATTCATATAAAGGTCAAGTTATCTTGAGTACGACACCGAGTTTTGATCCTTATGCCGGGACGGATAATCCGGGAAGGCCAGAGTTATACCCTGTGCGTCCGAATGAATATAAAACAGAAGAATTGGTTAGTGATGGAACCGAAATAAAAGGTAAAGGCCGAATTTATTTCCGTGTAGCTTGGCGGGAGGCGAATAATAATTCAGGAAATACAGGAGAGAAAACGCCTAAGTATGCCACGCTTACAGTAACTTATGCTACTGCCAATTGGGAGGTTTCGTATAAACTTTATTTACGACAAGGAGAGGCTGACGACTATATTATGAATAAAGGAACATCAATTGCCAGCGGACCTTTGAGTGGCGTGCAGCGGAGTTATGCCAGAAAAGTTTCTCCATTTAACTTGATAGATCCGAAAATGAAAAATAAGGATCAGAATTATGTCGAATTATATGAGCAAACGGATAAAAAAGGAGCGGAATTTGTTGATTATCCGACTCAGGCCGGAACTTTCTATCAATGGGGGGTAAACAAGGCAGATAATACTTTTCTTGCTTACTTTCGTCGGGCTTATCATCCGGCCCAGCCATTTAACGGGACTTCTCCCACGGGATACTGGGCGAGTGATCAAGCTATAAATAAAATTCCGATATGGGCATCTTCGGGAGCGGGAGCGACGACAGACTACGAGTATGGGTATGGAAATGAGTTTGAGATCTGTCCTCCGGGGTATCATAGACCAACGGACGGGTACACGAATCAAATTTCGTACAACGGGCCTTATCCGAATTATAAATGGAATGGTGTTTATGTTGATATTGATGGTAAGACAGTGAGTCAGACAAATAGTTCTGGTAATATCGCTTTTTCTGAATGGAGGCAATCTCTATGGAAGAATCCTTGGAAGGGGGAAACTGTTCCGGGAAACGAGCAAGTTAAAGTTGGGGCCGGAACTTCTCAAGAGAGAACAGCTGTTAGAGAAAGAACCTCGCCTGCTTACCAGGCAAATACAGATATTTTCTTGTTGTTCGGGTTATATGCCGACGGTTACTTTGACCGGCGACCGAAAAAGATTCAGTCATCAACGACGAGTTCTGTTCAGGTTGGAGTTGCCGTAAATAGTCCTAGCGTGGCTTATCGAGGAACAATAGTTTATAATCCGGAGACGAATGCCTCCGTCTTTTTCCCGGCTTCCGGGCGGAGAAAGAATACGGCAGGGCAATTGGAGTATGCAGGAGAAGCTGCGTATTATTGGAGTTCTTCGACGGCACCTAAAACTCCAACTTGGGATGGAATCATTGTCCGGTCTGTTTGGGCAGTTGAAATTGGCAGTTGGAATCCTGGCCATTTACATACGCTACCGGAATTTGGTCATTCTATCCGTTGTGTAAAAGATGAAATAAGCTCAAATTAATAAGAGATGTATAAGTATAGATATATATTAGTTTTATTCACGCTGCTGTTATCCTTCTCGACTTGTTCAATACGGGAAGAGGAGAGAGGTGGGCCTGTGGTCACGGAAGAAAAGATCAGGTTTGAGCTTTTCACCCGGATTGGGGCCTACGGGCTGCCTGTTTCCCGGGCCGGGGCGGATGAAACTAATGTAGACCAACGACCTTGGGTACTTGTTTTTCGAGGAACCAATGGGGATGCTGAATTTGTGGAGGCAGTTCAGGCTGATGAGCTTAACGGTAAAACTTACGTTTACCTGACGGAACAAACCGTGGCTTGTCGGTTATTGATACTGGCGAATCAGTCAAGTGGTTTCTATGTGGGAAACACGTTATATGCATTTACCGCAGAGAATTTTAATACTTGTCTGGAAAATAAGACATTTACTTATGCAAGTGAGAACTTGCTTACGGCAGCATTGACCGATCCGCAAATGACGGTGCCTTATGTCGGACAAAAATTGCCTATGAGCGATTTGGTTGATGTGACTAAGATCGATGCCAGCGTGACAATACCCCAAGTACAATTGAAACGTGTTGTCGGGAAAATCATTGTACGGAACACAGACCCGGATTTTGTATTGGAGGGAATTACAACGGTGACAAATGTTGCTAAAGAGTCAAGATTATATAATTTAAATGGAACCTTGAAACAAAGTATTGGAGCTGGAAATTTAGTGGAATATAGAGTAGATAATCTGTATAGTTCAAATATTGCGAATGCAGAAACGATCGTTGTGGGTGAGCAAACGACAGGGAATAATCCCCTTTATGTTTACGAGACACATACATTGTCAAATAATACCTATCTTATTATTCGGGGACGTTATATGAACGATCCGTTCTTTTACAAAATGGCTCTTGTGGATGATCACCTGGATATGTTGAATCTTCAGCGTAACACGGAATACATTTTCACGATTACTTCTGTTAAAGGGATGGGATACGGTACAATTGCAGATGTAAAAGCTTCGTTGGCATCTAATACCAATCTGAATTATACTATTTTGGTACAGGATCAAGCGGGTTACGAGATCATGAGTAATAACGAGTATTATCTAGGGGTGACCAATTCTCATTTCGAGATTTACGCCTCTGCGGGTACAAGTGACACCTATACCGCTTTTACCATGATAACGGATTGTAAGACAACATTTCCGGATAAAAGAACGATAACTTCGCTTACGAGTGGGCTGGAGATTGTTGCTCCTGCTAATGGTAAGATCCCGGTTTCAACAGATTCTCCTTACGAGGTGAAAATAAAGATGCTGGCCGGTTTTACCTCGGGAGAGATCGAACTATATCTTGGTAATCTAAGAAAAGTGATAACGGTCAGAAGGAACGATATGCTATCCGGTGTGGCGAGAGTAATTAACCAGTTTATTGATAACGGGTATTATGTTTCCGCCCACGTGGAAGATTACGCGAGTCATACTTGGCTGAAATTATCTCCCGGGGAAGGAGGGGTACGTAATGATCCGGATTACATATACGTGGATGATGGAAAGATCAACTTGAATGTAGAGAGGAATGGATCTGGCAAGAGGGTTGGAGTTGTATATGTTGCGGTAGGTAAAGGTTCAACTCAAAGAATAAAAGTTTATATAACTCAAGCGGTAATAGCCTCTTGATGTGAATCAACTATAAAATGAAACTATGAAGAAACTACGATTGATATTTATTTTTTTACTTGCTTGTTGTGCCATTTCCGAAATGCAGGCACAGAAAGTTGCGGTAAAAAGTAACCTGCTATATGATGCAACAGCTACTTTTAATCTTGGGGTGGAACTCGGCTTGGCTCGGAAGTGGACGCTTGATGTTCCCGTGAACGTGAATCCTTGGAAATTTAGCGATGGTATGCGGTTACGGCACTGGGGAATACAGCCCGAAGTTCGTTACTGGTTTTGTGAACGTTTCCGACGTACTTTTATCGGGTTACATGCCCATTATGCTGATTTTAATGTCGGTAGTTTACCCAATTGGTCTTTCATAAGCAAGAATATGCAACAGAACCGTTACGAGGGACATCTTTATGGTGCCGGGATTTCTATCGGTCATGCTTGGATATTAAAAAGACGTTGGGGTATAGAGGCTACTCTCGGGCTAGGATATGCCCGGATCGTTTATGACAAGTATCCTTGTGCGGTATGTGGTACCCGGCTAAAATCCGGTAATCGTGATTATTTCGGCCCTACAAAAGTTGGTATATCATTAATCTATTTAATCAAGTAAAGAATGAGAATCATGTTACGATATATGGCTTGCGTGTTGATGGTCCTTTTATTGGGAACATTAACTTCGATGGCCCAGTCAAGACCCTCTTATGTGGGAACAATAAGTGTAAAACCGGTGCGGGTGTTACAAGCGGGTGAAATGCTTTACGTGGAGATGGATATTATCTTGGATCAGGTTAAAGTGAAGTCTGCCGGAGCCGTTGATATTATTCCCCGGTTAGTGGCGTCTTCCGACACGCTGGAACTCCCGAAAGTTTCGCTTAAAGGACGTAACGAGTATGCAACTTACGAGCGAATACTTGCTTTGATGAGTAACTCGGAACGTTCGGATCGTGCAATACCTTATCTGGTTGAGAGAAACGTGAAACCTGAAAGCCGGACGATTCAGTATAGACATACCGTGCCTTACGAGCCTTGGATGGCCAAAGCGTACTTGGATGTCCAAAAGGATGAGTGCGGTTGCGGGGAAATTGCTTGGATGGAAGTGGAAACTGTCGATTCCGTGAGATTGGATTTCATTCCGGAACCTTATCGGGTGATCCCCCACATGGCTTACGTGCAACCCGTGCCTGAACCCGTTAAGAACCGGGAGAAACAGGTGGAGGCTTTTCTGGATTTCGAGGTGAATCAGACTTATATTCAACCGGAATACATGAATAATCCCGTGGAATTAGCGAAGATTCGGGCAATGATTGATGAATTACGTGTCGATCAAGATATAACGATTAATCGCTTGGATCTTATTGGTTATGCCTCTCCCGAGGGTTCTCTGGCTGGTAATAAACGGTTGTCAGAAGGAAGGGCTTTGGCATTGAAGAACTATTTGTCAAGACGCTACACTTTTGCACCTTCCCTTTATCATGTCGTTTTCGGGGGTGAAAACTGGGAAGGATTGCGTAAGGCGTTGACGAATCTTGACGTGCCTTATAAAGTAGCGGTAGAATCGATTATTGATGATTACGATGGGCAGGAACGGAAAGAACGTTTGATGAGATTGCAGGGAGGTGCGCCTTATCGTTATTTGCTTAGAAACGTTTATCCCAAATTGCGTGTCGCTATTTGTAAGGTGGAGTATCACGTTAAGAATTTCAACGTGGAGGAGGCCAAAGAGATTATGAAAGTGCGGCCGCAAAATTTGAGTCTTAACGAGATGTACTTGGTGGCAAATACTTATCCGAATGGTTCGAAAGAGTTTATCAACGTATTCGAGACAGCCGTGAGATTATTCCCTGAGGATGACATTGCCAAGCTTAATGCGGCGGTGGCAGCTCTTTCGCGCCGGGATATTGAAACTGCAGAACGATATTTGGATCAAGTAAATCACCGGGAGTTACCGGAATATGCCAATGCGGCGGGAGTGTTAGCTTTGCTTAAGGACGATTACGAGTCTGCCCGGAAGTATCTGCAGGTAGCGGTGGATGCAGGACTGGAGGTTGCCGGGAAGAATCTGGAAGAACTTGAAAAAAGAGAACAAACCGATCTTGAAATAAAGTCAAGAAAAAAATAATGAATAACGAAATTATCAATCATTGAATTGAGAAAACAACCAATATTAATAATATAAAAACAAACGAACCGATTTTTAATAAGTAAACCAATTTTCAATTAAACTTTGTAACTATGAAGAAGATGTATTTTTTAGTCGCGGCACTTTTAGTGTTGTTGTCCGCGGCATGTACCAATGATCATATTGATCAAGATGATGATGGGATCGTAACTGATCCTACTGGAGAGGCTTGGATTGCGTTAAACGTGGGCCCCCCGACGACCTCATTTTCTCGGGCTTTACACGATCCTGATAAAATAATAGGAACAACCAAAGAATCAAACGTGAAAAAAATCCGGGCTATATTCTTTGATGGAAGTGAAAAAGTAACAGCGGATAAAACATTTACAGTTGGAACAGATCAAGAAGCTGGTAATCCGAATCAACCGGAAGGTGATCAAGGAAAAGCTTTTAAAGTGCCTGCTTCATCCAAACGGATTTTGATTATCGCGAATCCGAGTCCGGACTTGCCCGTAACATCTGTGGGGACAACCACATATACCGTTTTCAATCAAGCTATTCTTGCTGTTGCCTCTCTTTCTGGTGATGAATATTTTATGATGAGCAATGCCAAAGGTGGTTTGGAACCGTCAGCATCGAATACGGATGGGACGGATGCGAATTTGGTCCTTTATAATTCAGCATCTAAAGCTGAAAGTCAGGCTCTTTCCATCAATGTTGATCGTGCTGTTGCAAAAGTAAGGGTATATACAGACAATACTGGTATTTCCTCTAATAACACGAAGGCTAATATTTCTGAACCTGGTTGGGTATTGAACGCAACGAACAAGAAGTATTTCCCTGTGTCGAAACGTGAAAAAACTTGGTATGAAACTCAACCGAGAGGGTGTATTACTCCTTTCGATCAGTATAAATTAGGTTCGTATAGAATAGATCCGAACTATGATAATCAGCCAACAGTTTTGCCTCCGGCTTTCACAGACTATTTGAAAGATTATAACTACTATCTGGATGCAACGGATGTTCCCGCAGGAGCGTGGCACCCGACAGATGCTTCTTCGGATAATGCAGAATATTGTCTAGAGAATACTCAAACTGAAGATCATAATGTATGGGCTTATACAACCCAAGTGTTATTCAAAGTTATTTTCTCTCCGAAAGGATTACAAACTCCTGATAAAAACGTTTATGATAATCCTGCAGATTTCGTGAATGCGGGTGCGTTGGATCCGGGAAAAGACTGGCTTATGGTGAATGGTGGCTATTACACGTGGAATTTGCTGATGGATTATATTAAAGCGGAATTGACGTTCAAATTTCAAAGTGAAGATAATGATCCCACGATCATTCACAATACGGCACTTACAAACGCTTTAAATAATTATTTGGAGGCAATTAATGAAGTGAAAGTTCCTATTGATAGAAATAATGCCAGAAGTCCGGAGGAACAAGCTGGGGATATTGTTGATGCTTTTAATGTAAAGAAAAATGCAGTAACAACTCATGGCGCCGATCGTCACGGTACTGTTTCATACTACGTGGGCGGAGTGAATTACTACCCGATCATGATCAAGCATGATGATTCCGGGGACGTGTATAACGAACTGGGAGAATTTGGAGTGGTTCGTAATTCTGTTTACGACGTGAATATTTCCAGGGTAAATAATCCCGGTTATCCGAATATTCCGGAACCAGATCCGGGTACCAAAGATGAAGATGAGGATAATTATTTGTCCATCAGAATCAATGTTAACCCGTGGACTTGGTATACTCAAACTGAAGAACTGTAATTTGTTCGATAATGCTACTAAATTGTGAGGGACAATTCTTGTCCCTCACAAACTTAATACCTCTTGAAATTGAGAGGATGTTGTTTGCCATTGGTAAAATGGAATGCCAAAAAAGAAAGAAATGAATTTCAAAAGTCATGTAAATTTACTGATCATTGGACTTCTGATGATTGGTACAGGGATTTTCATATCCTGTGATGCCTTTAATGAAAATTTGCCGGAGTGTCGTTTGTTTGTCAAGTTTAAATATGACTATAACATGCTATCCGTCTGCGCTTTTCATAAACAGGTGGATAAAGTGGAACTCTATGTTTTCGACAAGGATGGCAAATTCCTTTTCCAACAAACCGAAGAGGGGGATGCGTTAGCTACCGGTAATTACCAGATGTCCGTGGCGTTACCTTTGGGAGAGTACAAGCTTATGGCTTGGGCGGGGGTACATGATTCGTATGATGTCCCGCAATTAGCCTCGGGTGAGTCAATCACGGATTTGGAATTGAAATTGAAGAGAACTTCTTCGCTTATTATTGATAAAGCGTTGGAACCTCTCTGGTATGGTGAAATCAATGATATTCATTTTACCGGGAACGTGAATCTTGTCGAGACGATAAACTTGATTAAGAACACGAACACGGTGAGATTTATTTTTCAGCAACCGGAGAATAGTGGGGGTGGGTTTGCCGTGGATGATTATGATTACGAGATTCTCGAATCGAACGGGTATCTTGATCATCAGAATCAATTGAAAGATGATGATGAGTTGAGTTTTCGTCCCTATTATAGCAAACAGATCAGTCCTGCAGCCATCGGTGTGGAATTGAACACGATGCGTTTGATGGATGATCGGCCGACTCGTTTTGTCGTGACGGAAAAAGCCACGAATAAACCGGTGTTTAATATAAGTCTTACCGATTATTTTAGCAAGACCATGATGGCCGGGCGTAATTGGAGTACCCAAGAGTATTTTGATCGTCAGGATGAATGGGATGTTGTTTTCTATTTTGCCGGGGAGAACGGGGAAGGTCTATGGCATGCCGTGCAAGTGATCATTAATGATTGGACGTGGCACATTCAAGATGAGGGAGAGGTTTTGTAATTTCCAAAAATTGATTATTTTTGAGAAAATGGTAATCAATAATATTGCATGGAAAAAAGATTGGAAGAATTGTTTAATAATTCGTCACTTACAGTTGAAGAATTAAGAAATGTATTTATAAAAGACCTTGTTCCTCTCGTGCATGGAGAGAATTTGGTAGGTCTGGATCGAGGGGATGTGGAGCATCTTATGGATGGTAATAATAAGTTTCGGTTGAAGATCGGGACCGGAGTCGGTGAAAGTCGAGCCATAGATGCAATCGGAGCTGTGCTGACAAAATTGGGATCGGTTGTCGAAGAAGCGGATCATGCTAGGTATTTGATGTACATTGAATATGGTGCGGAGGATTTGATGATGGATGAATTGGTCCGGGTAATGAATTATTTTGAGGAAAAGGTAGGAAATGAAGTGGAAATGGTTTGGGGAGCCGGGCGTAATGATGAATTAGGGAATCAATTAGAAATATTATTGTTGGCCGGGTGGAAGTAATTACCAGAGAGATTCTGAACGGTCATATAAAATAGAGTATTCACGGAAATCTTTTTCAAGATTTCCGTGAATGGTTATTATTCGAAAGTTAGTTTGAAATACTGGTCATTTGGATAGGTATTCTTTTCTGGCAAAGAGAAAAATACATAGAAGTGTAACTTAAGGTACTTGTATACAATTTTGTAGTGAAATGTGAATTCCTAAATGCAAGAATGCGTATAGAACTACCCGTTATCAAGTGAAGAAAGAAAGAGTACTTAAGGTAATTGCCAGGTAATCATAGAGTAGAAGCCTATCAAGTTCGTATCAAAGACGTTCACGAACGTCTTTGATACGTCTTTGTAGCGAAGTTAATACGTCTTTAATCCCTAAGTACATCGAATATGCAACGGGTAAACACGGTTTATTACCCTGAAAAAGTTTATTGTAAACTAGAGTAAACCTATATCAGAAAGATTGAAAATACGTGAAATAGATAGCGTTTCCCGTCGCTTGTTTTTGGAATTTTCTCGTTTCGAAGTAACCTTGAAAGGGGGAAAAGCGTAATGTGTGAAAATTAAACAAGAAAGATGATGGATTTGAATAAAATGTTGAACTTGACGGGAATGGTAGCTCTCGTGACGGGAGGCGGTAATGGTATCGGTTGCGGGAGTGCCCGTATTTTGGCAGAGGCGGGAGCTGATGTGGTGATTGGTGACGTGAATCTGGCGGCAGCCGAAGAGGTGGCTGAAGATATACGTGGAATGGGGCGCCGGGCTCTGGCTCTGAAATGTGACGTGACGAAAGATGTGGATTTGATGAATCTCGTGGAACGGACCATCGTGGAGTTCGGTAAATTGAACATTTTGGTGAATAACGTGGGAGTTGGTGGGGGAGGACGTGAAAATCCTTTTCGGGTGACGGTGGAATATTTCGAACATATTTTTAAGGTAAATGTATTCAGTGCTTGGAGATTGTGCCAGTTGGCCGTACCTTATATGAAACAAGCTGGTTACGGTTCGATCGTGAACATTACTTCCATGGGAAGTATCAACCGGAGTCCGAACATGAGTGCCTATGCCTCGTCAAAAGCGGCTTTGAATCACATGACAGCCAACTTGGCAATGGATTTCGGACCCGATGTACGGATTAATGCCGTGGGGCCGGGAGCCGTGGAAACGCAAGCACTCGCATCCGTGCTGACTCCGGAGATCGAGAAAAAGATGTTGGAACACACGCCAATCAAGCGATTGGGTAAAATAGAAGATATTGCCGGGGCGGTCCTCTTTTTTGCAGCACCGATTTCCAGTTGGATCACGGGGCAGGTGTTATTCGTGAACGGGGGCGGTGTCCAAACGTTGGATTAATCCTTCTCGGGACCACCCGTTCCTTCTTTTTGTACTTGTAATTCTTTGATTTCTTTGTTGAGAAAAATGGACAGGATTGTCCGTAAAATTACAACTCCCCCAAGTATAGCCAATTCATTCAAGCTGGGTTCCAGAACTGTTTTTAGAATATCGGAGGCAATCAAAAACTCAAGGCCTAATAGTAAATAAGTTCCTAGATCGGCACGAAGTTCACGAGTTGCCGTGAACGAGTATTTCCCGGTAAAACGTCGGGATTCATTACGGATGAACGCGCAAAAAGCAATTATCGCCCCATAGATAACGATGATCAGGCTGATGACGCTGATTCCCGTGGATAATATTTCAAGATAGTGCATGATTTTCATAATATGGTATTTATAATGTCGTAATTACGGATTTTTTGTATAAAGGTTGTTACGATTCCCGTTTTTTCGCTAAAATCGTTATCTTTGAGGTGTTGTAAAAATAAATCACTTACTATAAAGAAACAATGGAGCAAGAGAACAAACAAATGAATTCACTCCCGGATAATGCGTACCGGGAACTCGCCCCGGGCGAGGAGTACAAGCCGATGATGCCGGCGAACACGAAACCCAAGGAGGTTACGCCTTATTCCGTGACATTCGGTATTATCATGGCGGTCATTTTTTCCGCGGCAGCAGCTTACCTTGGACTGAAAGTAGGACAGGTATTCGAGGCCGCGATTCCTATCGCTATTATTGCTGTTGGTGTGGGCAATATGTTGGGGAAGAAAAATATGTTGGGACAAAACGTGATTATCCAGTCTATCGGAGCTAGTTCCGGTGTGATCGTGGCCGGGGCAATCTTTACGCTACCGGCTCTTTACATTTTAGGACTGGAGGCTCAATTTTACCAGATATTCCTTTCTTCTCTGTTCGGGGGTTTTTTGGGTATCTTGTTATTGATTCCTTTCCGGAAATATTTCGTGAAAGATATGCACGGGAAATATCCTTTCCCGGAGGCAACAGCAACCACGGAAGTTCTGGTTTCCGGTGAAAAGAAAGGTAACCAGGCTAAATTATTGGCAGTGAGTGGTCTGATCGGAGGTCTTTATGATTTCTGCGTGAGCACCTTCGGTTGGTGGGCAGAAGGAATCTCTACCCGTATTATGGGATGGGGAGAAGTGCTTGCCGACAAGATGAAAGTGGTGTTTAAAGTGAACACGGGTGCGGCAGTACTCGGTTTAGGATATATTATCGGGTTGAAATACGCGGCGATTATTTGTGCCGGTTCTTTCACCGTGTGGTTCGTATTGATTCCTTTTATCAGCCATTTCGCTGATGGACAGACATTAGCTGTTGGGGAGGGAATTACAGTGTTGTTGCGGGATATGACCCCGGAGCAGATCTTCTCGAATTATGCCCGTCATATCGGTATCGGTGGTATCGCCATGGCCGGTGTTATCGGTATTATCCGTTCTTCCAGTATTATCAAGCAGGCTTTAGGCTTGGCCGTTAGTGAATTGGGTGGTAAGAAAAAAGGAGATGGTGTGGTGGAGCGTACACAGCGTGATATTTCCATGAAGTTCATCCTGTCCGGGATTATCTCCGTGCTGATCGCTACTTTCGTGTTTTTCCAATTTGGCGTGTTGGGTAATTTAACTCACACGATCATCGCTACCTTGATTGTATTCATTATCTCTTTCTTGTTCACGACGGTGGCAGCAAACGCTATCGCTATCGTGGGTTCGAATCCGGTATCCGGAATGACGTTGATGACGTTGATTTTGAGTTCGCTGGTATTGGTTAGTGCCGGGTTGAGCGGAACGAGCGGAATGATGGCTGCCATGATCATCGGTGGGGTGGTTTGTACCGCACTGTCTATGGCCGGAGGTTTCATTACCGACTTGAAGATCGGTTACTGGTTGGGGACAACTCCTGCCAGACAGGAAGGCTGGAAGTTCTTGGGTACGGCTGTTTCTGCCGCCACGATTGCCGGGGTAATGATGGTGTTGAACCAGACTTATGGTTTCGTGGGAGAGAATGCGTTGGTTGCCCCGCAGGCAAACGCGATGGCTGCCGTGATCAAGCCTTTAATGGAAGGTGGAGCAACTCCTTGGTTGCTGTACTTTGCCGGAGCGGCTTTGGCATTGATCTTGACGATGATCGGTGTTCCCGCATTGGCTTTTGCTCTAGGAATGTTTATCCCGTTGGATTTGAATACCCCGCTGTTGATTGGTGGTTTGGTTAGCTGGTACGTGGGTACTCGTAGTAAAGACGAGAATGTGAATAAAGCTCGCCGTGAACGCGGAACATTAATTGCTTCCGGATTTATTGCCGGTGGGGCTTTAATGGGTGTGATCAGTGCTATTCTGAAATATTGCGGTGCTGACTGGTTTATCACTTGGAGTGGTGCTGAAGTATTGGCTGTCGTGATGTATATTTTGATCATCCTTTACTTCATCTACGATTCTATGAAAGCTAAACTGACAGATTAATTTTAAATTTTAGATTGTAAATTTTAAATTGGACAATGCAATTGGAAATTTGCAATCTAAAATAATGATTAAGCCGTTTTAATCTAAAATTTAAAATCTAAAATAAAAATGGTGGATTTAAAAGATCGTTTTTTGAAATACGTGAGTTTCGACACGCAGAGTGACGAAATGAGCGAGACTTTCCCTTCTACCGAAAAGCAGAAAGTGTTGCTGAAATACTTGGTAGAGGAAATGAAATCTCTTGGGTTAACCGAGGTGGAGATGGACGAGCATAGTTATGCTATGGGGACAATTCCCGCTACTCCGGGTTATGAGGATCGTCCGGTGATTGGTTTTATCTCTCACGTGGATACGAGTCCGGATATGAGCGGGGCGAATATCAAACCGCAGATTATCGAGAATTATGATGGAAAGGATATTCGTTTGAACGAAAATCTGATGATGACGGTGAAGGATTTCCCGGAATTGTCCGCGTTTAAAGGACATACATTGATTACAACCGACGGGACAACTTTGTTGGGTGCTGACGATAAAGCAGGTGTTGCCGAGATCATGACGGCTGCCGAGTATCTAATGGCACATCCCGAAATCAAACATGGGAAGATCCGTATCGGTTTCACTCCGGATGAGGAAGTGGGCCGGGGAGTGGATTATTTCAACGTGGAGAAATTCGGTGCTAAATTCGCTTACACCATTGATGGTGGGTTCGAGGGCGAATTGGAATATGAAAACTTTAATGCCGCCAGTGCCAAAGTTGCTATTCAAGGACGTAACGTGCATCCGGGTTATGCTAAAGATAAGATGATTAATGCTTTGCAGGTAGCTGCCGAGGTGAATAGCCTGTTGCCTGCCTGGGAGCGTCCGGAGCATACTGATGGATACGAGGGTTTCTATCATTTGGTAGGATTGAGCGGTTCCGTGGAGAATGCGGAAATCAGCTATATCATTCGTGATCATATCCGGGAGAAGTTTGAGGCTAAAAAACAGTTCATGACGAAAGTGGTCGAATTGTTGACCCAGAAGTATGGCGAAGGCGTGTTGACGTTGACCTTGAAGGATCAATATTATAATATGCGTGAGATGGTTGAGCCACATCCGGAAGTGATCGATAAGGCGTTTAAGGCTATGGAACAAGCCGGGGTAACCCCGATTGTCCGTCCGATCCGCGGAGGTACTGATGGTGCCCGTCTTTCATACATGGGATTGCCTTGTCCGAATTTATTCACCGGGGGAATGAACTTCCACGGTAAGTTCGAGTACTGTTCTCTGGACACGATGAGACGTGCGCAGCAGACGATTTTGAACTTGATTCAACTTTGGGCAGAATAGAATTAACTCGATAAAAAATACAAACACTCCAATCTTGTTAAGTTTGGGGTGTTTTTTTTATGGGGAATAATAGATATTTTAGGATTTAAATGTATATATTTGTAGAAATACAAAAAGATATGCAGAAATTTATAACCTTATTCATCTTCGCATGTATAATTTGTTCATGCGAGAAAAGTGATAACAAGCCTTCTCAACCAAGGTTTTTAGTATTGACTAGGACTGTAAAAATGTTGCCAACTGAGTACCAAAAGGGTAAAGAGATGAAGGAGGTCTATACTTACAACGATTTCGGGTATGAAGATAGTTTTATCTTGTACGTTGATGGTGAAAACGTGGAGGAAAGGAAAAATTACAAGCATGATGAACAGGGACGAGTTTTGCATTGGGAAGCTTTTGCCCCGGATGGGAGGAAAGGGTTAACGATGGATTATACTTATTCCGCGTCAGGAAAGATATTGGTGGAGGACAAAGTTTTTCTTCCGACAGCAGAGAGCGGGTACGGGGCGGAGACAGATCATTACCTGACACAATACACGTATGATGAACAGGATCGTGAAATTCAGCAGCTTTCTTACCTCAATGACGAGGTGCTTGGGGTACACACGAATTACAAGTATGACAATTCCGGGAATTTGCTTTTGGTTCATGATGTTGATAAAGACGGGCAACTTAAAATGAAATATGAGGCTACTTATAATAGGGCTGGGAAAATAGAAAAAAGCACGGTGACATCGTATTTGAGTTTTGGAACGCTTACTACTACGTGGAAGTATTCTTATGATTCCGGGGGTTACTTGATATTGGAGGAGGGATATCAAGATGGAAAACCCGTGCACGTGCTTAAAGATCATAAATACGATGAGGCGGGGAATCTTTTGTCGTATAATTCGTATGGGGTTGATGGTGTTGTATATACTGAATATTACTACACTTATCAACGATTTGATTGAAAGTAAATATCGTTTGCTTGATTTTTATCAAGGTTTGACGTCAAGAAAATATTAATTTTACACCTTAATAAAGTAAGGTTTAAAACATGAAAAATAATATGTCCGTGGCCGAACAGGCAACTCTTTTCCCTTTTACCCCGCCGAAACATTCGGATAGTTTGTGTATTCCCGTTCAGACGTGGGAATTTTTATGTCACACGCTCTATTTAAAGCGGTATCCTTTTTTACTCGGTCCGAAAGGATGTGGGAAGTCTTCCATTGCCAAAGAATTGGCGGATGCCATGGGGATGGAGTATTTTGCTTTCGATATGGGGCAGGCTTTTAAGCCGAAAAAGATGTTCGTGGGAGGATTAATTATCGGGGATGACGGGAAAACGAAAGCGGTGCGTTCGGAATTTTTCAAGGCTTTTGTATCGACTAAACCAACGTTAATATTCTTAGATGAGTTGACACGTACCCCGATGGTGGCGGCAAATTTCCTGATGACTATTTTGGATCGTCAACAATCGTATATCTATGATGAGGATTCCGGGAAACGCTATAATAAAGGCGAAAATGTGCTTTTCGTGGCAGCAGGTAACGTGGGATTTGCCTATGTTTCCACGCAACGTTTGGATACAGCCTTTGAAGATCGGTTTATCAAAGTTCGGTTAAATTACTTGACCACGACAGAAGAGGCTGCATTGATTCAGGCTCGGTTCCCGAAGGTGTCTCGTGATGCGGCTACTCAATTGGCCAAGGTCGCCGAGGTGTTACGTTTGGCCGAACAGAAAGAAACGCTATCCGTTTCACTTTCGACTCGTCAGGTGCTGGATGCGGCGGCTTATATCCCGTTAGGGTACAGGCTGGATGAGGTGATCGAGCGGGTGATTCTCACAAACTACGTGATAACAGGGGAAGAGACGGTGGCTCGTTCCTTAATACAGACCCTTTGAACGTGCGGTCATGGATTATCGACGGATAGAAGAGATATATGACGAGCAGTTTATCGACCGGGATTGGTGGGGAAATTTTCCCACGGCTCGGAATTTACTGGATCGGGATTTGGGAACCACGGATTTATTGAAATTGGTTCCGGTATGTGCGAGGATCGCTTTTCATGTCACGGGGGAGATTCCAAAAATGGTACTTTCCAACCGGGTTCCTAGTTTGTCGATGAATCCCAAGCATATTGCCCTGAATTTAAAATTGTTGCGATTGGGCGTGTCGGACGAGACAAGAGTATTTGTCTTTTTCGGGTATTTTGTTCACGAGTTGGCACATCTGATTTACACGGGAAAAGATATTGCAGAGTTGAGTGACGATGAATTGCGCTACACACCAATGCATTATGATATGATTCATTTTATTGAGGATCGGCGAGTGGAGTCGAAACTCGTAAAGGATTTTCCCGGTTATCATTATTATTTGTATGCGGCTCGTAAGTTGGGGTTGGCGATGGGATTGAATGCCGTGGAACATTATATGGGATTTTATGGCGGACAGAGTGAAGATGGTGTACATCGGGGAATGGATGGTTCCGAGGCTTTGTATGATTATATCTGTTCTAAAATATTGTACCCGAATCTTCTGGACGAGAGCAATTATATGCGGGAAGTATTGTCTTTTCCCGGTAATGACGGGAAAGTACGGCAAGTGAATGCGATCTTGAAATCGATCAAAGATTACGGGGAATTGACTTACAAGGAGGTTGTTTGGTACGCGGGAATGTTGACCGAATTGTTTCAAGAAAAGGAGATATGTCCGGATCATTTCTTTTTGCAGGAGATGAAGAAGGCGATGAAGGGGATCGAGGATTTCAAGACGGATAAGCAGATTAAAATGGCTGAATCCGTTATTCGTGATTTGCGGAAAACGTTGAATCAAGAGCCTGTTTTTTCGACCCAGTTATACGTGAGCCCGGAACGGTCAAAGCTGGAATGGAAGGGAACATTGGGAATTTGTGACCGTATCGAGGAGTTCGAGGCTGATGTGGCCGAAATTTCGGATGATTTATTGAACCGGGCAAAGGAACTGGCGGCCAAAATACAGTTGAGTCTGGCCATGTTCTCCGGGAAAATGGATCGAGCCCGGGTGATCTACGAGCAGGATTCAGGGGAATTGGATGAGGATGAATTGTATCAATCCCGATATAACCGGAATATATTTTTTGAGGAAGTAATGGCTCCTTCGGCTATTTTGGAAGTGGTCATCCTTTTGGATTTGTCTGGTTCGATGTGTACGGGAGACAAGATTTCCACGCAAATTGTGATCTCTTCTGCGTTAGCCTTGGCTTTCAACAAGTATCCGAACGTGGTGTATTACTCGATATACGGGCATCGCTGTGGAGATGAGGGCATCGAGATTATTCGTTTCCACGATCGGGGCGAAAAACTGCAACTGGGAAAACTGTTTTCTCAACAAGCGTTAAATGCCAATGCTGACGGGTATGCCATGCTGTATTGTTTTGATAAGTTCAAGTCGGACGCTAAGAATAAATTGTTCTTCATGATTTCCGACGGGGCTCCCTCAGCCACGGGGTATGACGGGGAGGATGCCCGTGAACACGTATGGGAGGTTGTGCGGGAAGGAAAGAAGAGAGGAATCGAGGTTCTGTCCGTGGGGATTGATAATTTCGAACAGGCGGATATGTATGAAGAGTTTATTCCTTATTCCGGTCCGGAGATCACAACGAAGATTTCTCAATGGATTCGTAAGAAATTCATGTCGATAGCGGATGATAATTCATTTTAACGATAATAAAAAAACAGCATCAAAACCGATGCTGTTTTTTCATTTCTTATTATAATCCTAATTTCTTACGTATTGCTTTCGGAATAGCATCTTTGTGAACCATGATTGCCACGGTTTGCAAGCGACAGAATGGTTCGGACATATAAAGATAACCACCGAACGGGTTACGATCTTCTCCCCAAGAATTTTTGGTCTTATAGTAGATCGTTCCGTTCTGATCCTTTAGCATTCCGGTGATGTGCATCAAGTGATCATCTGTTGTCTGGCGGTTGTTAAAAGTGAATTGACGTTTGTTGTCATCTACTCTCATTTCCGGTACGGGAGATTCGAAAGACTGCATTTTACGTTCCCGATCTTTTGCACTAAGTGTGGTCCACTTGTCAATCTCGGCATTGATCATTTCCTCTGGGTTATTGGTCGGGAGAATGGCCAACCCGTTCGGGTGGCTGAAACCGTTGTGGCTTACGTCTCCATCCCAGCATACGGAGTAACCGTTTTTCAAGGCGTTGTTCATCACTTCCATTAACTCGTCAATCGGTAGATTGTAGTAACGGGCGTGCATCCAGTTATCGGGAATTGTGAGTTCCACCTCTTCGTAGAAAGGGTACATCTGGAAAGAAGTCAATTCCACGTAATCATTTAAGTTTAGATCTAGGGATGCCGCGAAACTTTGCGGGGTATACTCCTTGCCCTCGTAAGTGAATGTTTCCGGGGTGTCACCCAGGTAAGCCTCGATATATCTCATGAAACCTTTTGTCCACACGGGAGTAATCTGTCGGTTCGGATTTTTGTTCACGGCGTCAAGGATTCCTTGCAAAGCAGCCACCATTTCTGCATGAATGTGAAAGTCTCGTCCGTATTGCAATCCGGTATATACTTCTTCCGGAACAATTCCGTACTTTTTGATCATATCTATTACGTCATGAGCTTGTCCTCCCTCGCTGAAGTTTGTCTTCCCGTGGAATTGAACGTAACGTAATCCTTTCTCGAAGTAGGCGTTTTTAGCCACGTAAAGTTCTGCGAGATCATAGACAGGTTTGCCTTTGCGCAGTAATTCGGATTCTAAGAATGAGAGAGTTGCGTAGTCCCAGCATGTTCCCACGCTTTGTTGATTCTTTACCGGAGTCGTTTTCAAGTCAACGACGGTTGTAAAGTTGTAGCCGGAACGAGGTCCGCTTTTTTGTGCAAACACGGCCGTGCTGATAGAAACAAGCAGGATGACCATGCATAAGAACGAATGTTTTATCATATCTGATTAATTTTGGTATTTTTACTTTGGTGGCGAAGTTAATTAAAATTTTGCATACACTAAAAATAATCTTTTACCGGCAAAACGAATGCTTTGTAGCGGATAATCTATATCTTTACCTTGTTTTTGTGGGGAGAAATATACTTAAATATAAATTACTTTATTCATGAAAAAGAGCGTTATATTACTTTTGAGTGTTACCGCATTAGTAACGTCTTGTAAGGATGGAGCTAAGCAGGTAAACAACCCGTTAATGCAGAAGTTTGAAACCCCGTTTCAAGCTCCGCCTTTTGATAAGATAAAACCGGCGGATTACAAGCCGGCTTTCGAGGAAGGTATGAAACAACACAAGGCAGAAATTGAGGCTATCGTGAATAACCCGGAAGAACCGACTTTCGAGAACACGATCGTGGCTCTTGATAAAGCCGGGGAGTTGCTGAATCAGACCTCTGCGATATTCTTCAACTTGTACGAGGCGATGAAGAATGATGAAATGCAACAATTAGCCATGGAAATCAGTCCTGCCGTAACGGCTCACGGGGATGAGATTAACATGAATCCTAAATTGTTTGCCCGGATCAAGGCATTGTACGATAAACGGGAGACTTTGGGATTGGATGCTCTGGCTTTGCGTACGTTGGAACTGTATTACAATGATTTCGTGCGTGGTGGTGCGAATCTGAATGATGCCGATAAGGCTAAGATGATGCAGATTAATGGTGAATTGGCTAAATTGAGTTTACAATATGGTGATAACCTATTGAAAGAGACAAATGCTTTCACGTTGGTTGTTGATAACGAGAAAGACTTGGCCGGACTTCCGGAAACTTCTATTGCCGCCGCTGCCGCCGAGGCTAAAGACCGGGGCATGGAAGGTAAATGGGTTTTCACGGTTCAAAAACCAAGTATGATTCCTTTCCTGACGTATGCCCAAAATCGTGATTTACGGGAGAAGTTGTACAAAGGGTATTACATGCGCGGGAATAATGACAATGCTAATGATAACAAGGCCGTGTTAGCTAAAATGGTGAACTTGAGAACGGAAAAAGCTAAATTGTTGGGATTTGACACTTATGCCGCTTACGTGGTAGATGTGAACATGGCCAAAACCCCGAAGGCTATCTATGATTTCATGGGACGTGTGTGGGAACCGGCATTGAAAGTTGCCAAACAGGAATTGGCTGAAATGCAAGCTATTGCCACGAAAGAAGGAATGAAGTCTAAACTGGAAAGTTGGGATTGGTGGTATTACGCGGAGAAATTGCGGAAACAGAAATATGATCTGGACGAATCCGAGATGGCTCCTTATCTGAAATTGGAAAACGTGCGGGATGGAATGTTTGCGGTTGCCAATAAATTGTATGGAATCACCATGCATAAAAGAACGGATATTCCGTTATATCACCCGCAAGTGGAAACTTACGAGGTGAAAGATGTTGACGGAACTTCTCTCGGAATTTTGTATTTGGATTATTACACTCGTGCCAGCAAGGCAGCGGGAGCATGGATGACCGAATTCCGTCATTACACGAAAGTGAACGGACAGGAAGAAATGCCGTTAGTTTCCGTGGTTTATAATTTCTCTCCGGCCGTGGGGAATGCTCCCGTTTTGTTGAGTTGGGATGACACGGAAACGATGTTCCATGAATTCGGACACGCCTTGCACGGATTCTTTACTCGTGGCGATTACCAGCGGATTGCGGGTACTATTCCTCACGATATGGTAGAGTTACCTTCACAGGTGATGGAGAATTGGGCGAGCGAACCGGAAGTGTTGAAAATGTATGCAAAACATTACCAGACTGGCGAGACTATGCCGGATGCGTTAATCCAGAAGATTCAGGAGAGCGGACATTTTAATCAGGGATTTGCGACGGTAGAATACGTGGCTGCGGCTTTACTGGATATGGATTGGTACTCTAATACAGAAGTGAAAGATTTTGACGTGAACGCTTTCGAGAAAGCCTCTATGGATAAATACGGTTTGATCAAAGAGATATTACCTCGCTATCGTTCCACGTATTTCTCTCATATTTTTGATGGCGGTTACAGTGCCGGATATTACGTGTATCTCTGGGCCGAAGTGTTGGACGCTGACGCTTTCCAAGCTTTCAAATCTTCCGGGGATATTTATAACAAAGAACTGGCAGCTAAATTTAGAAAATATGTCCTGTCAGAAGGCGGATATGCTGACCCTATGCAGCAGTATATCAAATTCCGTGGTCAGGAACCATCGGAAGATCCTTTGTTGCATAAGAGAGGATTGAAATAACAGGAAAGTCCGTAAAGTTCGTAAGGTTTATAAAGTTTATAAGGTCTGTAAAGTTTGTGAATTCTTGTGGATGATTTGTTCATGATGGCATTGTTGCCAATAAATAGTCTGAAGGATACCAAAAACTTTTGACATTATGAACTTTACGGACTTTATAAACTTATTGCGATGTGTGTGCGTGTATTTGTTCTTTTGCTTTGTTTATTATCTGTACAGGGTGGAAGACTGTTTGCCGTGGTACGGGGAATTGATTCATTGACTCGGAATGAAAAATGTGTCGTTGTAACAGGAGTCGTGTATGATGTACAAGGCGAGACGATAGCCGGGGTCAATATTATTGAAAAAGGAACGATGAACGGGGTAACTACCGATCGGGAAGGGAAATTCTCGCTTGAGGTAGATTTGCATGGAACGTTGATCGTCTCTTTTGTTGGCTATCGAACCCAGATCATCCCGATTGACGGGAGAACCGATTTAGTGATCACGTTGGAGCATGATTATATTCTTTTGGATGACGTGATCGTGACGGCATTGGGATTGCAAAAGAAAGAATCGGCCTTGTCTTACGCCGCTGTTCAGGTGAACAAGAATGAGTTAGTCCGGGTGAAAGATCCGAACATGATCGTGGCGTTGATGGGAAAAGTGGCCGGAATGCAAGTGAACCGGAGTTCTTCGGGAATGGGTGGCTCCGTGAAAGTCGTGATGCGGGGAAGTCGATCCGTGGCCGGGAATAATCAACCGTTGTACGTGATTGACGGGGTACCGATGTTAAACGAAAGCAGTGAACAACCTTACACGGCTATCGGGGGAACGGCTGATGCGGGAAATCGGGATGCCGGAGATGGAATTTCTAATTTGAACCCGGAAGATATAGAGAGTATCAGTATCTTGAAAGGAGCCCCGGCCGCGGCCCTTTACGGGACACAGGCTGCCAACGGGGTTATTTTGATTACCACGAAGAAAGGATCGGCCGGGAAACAAGAGGTTTCTTTCACTTCCAGCGTGGCTTTTGATAAGGCGATGATGTTACCGAAGTTGCAGAATCATTACGGGATGAGCGATGAAATCGAGAGTTGGGGAGAGCGAGAGAATATAGCCACGGGTAACCCGATACCCTCTTTTTTTCGGACGGGAGTAACAGCGATTCACTCTTTGTCCTTCATGACAGGGAATGAGCGAGTGCAAACTTATTTCTCGTATGCTAATACCACGGGGAAAGGGATTCTGGAGAATCATAAGTTGTCAAAACACAATATTAACTTGCGGGAAACGGCGACATTTTACGAGGGACGTTTGAAAATAGACGGGAATGTGAATCTATTGAGCCAGCACGTGAAAAATCGTCCTGTTCCGGGTGGATTCTACATGAACCCGTTAGTGGGTCTGTATCGTTTTCCCCGGGGAATGGATATAACCGAATATAAAGAACATTTTGAAGTATGGAATGAAGAACGGCATTTGAACGTGCAGAATTGGCATGCCCCGACAGAGGATTTCGAGCAGAATCCATATTGGATACAGGAGCGAATCACGAGTCGGGATCAACGAATACGGGCTATTGTTTCCCTCGCATTGAACTTGAAAATTACAAATTGTTTTTCAGTTCAAGCCCGTGGAAACGTGGATTACGTGAACGATAAATTCCGTCAAAAATATTATGCCTCGACGGCTCCCGCGCTGGCAGGAGATAACGGGCGTTATATAGATTCCGGGAACGAGCAGGTGCAAACGTACGGGGATGTGATTGGAACTTATAAAGGAAAGTTTAATGACTTTTCGCTGGATGTATCTTTAGGGGCCAGTATTAACCGGAAAAAAGTCAATGAACTTCGATACGATTCGAAGACCGCCTCTTTGAAGTTCGCTAACGTGTTTAATATAGCGAATATAAACATGAATACATCCGCCTATATTTCAGAGCAGATTGATGCCGTCCGGGAGATGCAGTCATTGTTTGTCACGGCACAAGTAGGGTTTCGAGATTATCTATTTCTGGATGTTTCAGCCCGGAATGACTGGAGTTCTACTTTAGCGTACACGACCAGGGAATCGAGAGGCTTTTTCTATCCGTCCGTTGGTTTTTCTTGGTTGGTGAACCGGGTGCTGAAATTACCCGAACAGGTGACGAGTGGTAAGGTGCGGGCCACGTGGAGTAAGGTGGGAAATGACATTCCCTTGTATATCACGAATCCCGTGGCTCACGTTCTGGCCGGTGGGGGAATACAGGCATCGGATGCGGCTCCTTTTGAAGAGATGAAACCGGAGATGAGCTTGTCAATGGAGGTGGGAACGGAATGGAAATTCTTTGACTCTCGCCTGCACGTTGACTTTACCTATTATCAGACACATACCAAGAATCAGTTTTTCAAATTACCGGCAAAAGATGGTGACGAGTATGCCTATCGTTACGTGAATGCTGGAAATATTCAGAATACAGGTGTCGAGCTGATGATCGAGGGTACTCCGGTTGAGATTAAACATTTCAGTTGGAAGACAGGAATAAATTACGCTTTCAACAAGAATAAAGTGGTTCGTTTGCACGCCGAGTTACCCGTGTTTCAATACGGGCCTTATGGTTTTTCATCCAGTTACGCGATGAAATTGAAGAAAGGAGGGTCTTTCGGGGATATATACGGTAAGGCGTTCAAGCGGGATGCTGACGGGAAAATTCTTTACGAGACGGATGGGGAACATCAAGGATTGCCGATGATTGAAGGAGATGGGAACACTGTGAAAGTGGGAAATGCTAATCCGGATTTCACGTTGGGATGGACGAACACTTTCTCTTGGAAGGGATTGGTGTTGAGTTTGCTGGTAGATGGTCGGTACGGGGGTAAAGTGTTGTCGCAGACACAGGCCGACATGGATATGTACGGGGTGACAAAAGTTACCGGGGATGCACGGGACAGGGGGTACGTGATGCTGGAAGGAGAGAAGATTACTAACGTGAAAGGGTTCTACAAGTCTATCGTCGGGGGACGTGCCGGGGTGACGGAATATTATATGTATGATGCCACTAATTTCCGTTTGCGGGAGTTGGCTTTGGGCTATACCTTCCCCAAGCGCTGGATGGAGGCAACGAAGTTTTTCCGGGATATTCAGCTGGCTTTTACTGCCCGAAATTTATTTTTTATATACAAGAAAGCGCCTTTTGACCCGGATCTGATTCTTTCCACGGGGAATGATAACCAAGCGATAGAAGTGTACGGGATGCCCACCACGAGAAGTATGGGATTCAGTTTACGTGTCATGTTTTAATTGGAAGAAAGAATGAGAGGTTTAATCTACATGATAATGGGGTTGATGTTCGTCTCTTGCACGGGACGTTTCAGGGACTTGAACACGGATAATACGGGAATCACGGATGAGGATATGCAAGTCGATCTGAATCACCTGGGCATACCGTTAAACGTGATTCAGCAAGGGATTTATTTTAACTATGATTACGGGAAGGGGAAGAATTGGCCTTATCAGTTGATGCAGAATCTGAGTGCCGATATGTTTAGCGGGTACATGCACGATTACAAACCTCTAAACGGTGGAAGTCATAACTCCGATTATAATCTGCAAGACGGGTGGAACGGGACGTTGTGGGAGAATACCTACGCTTACATCATGCCCCAGATTAAACGACTGGAGGATTCTACCCGGTTAAAATACCCTGCCGTCTATGCTGTCACTGAAATATTGAAAGTGGAAGTGATGCATCGGGTCTCTGATTATTATGGTCCTGTCATTTACACGAGTTTCGGAAATAAAAAAATGATTTACCTGCCGGATTCGCAACAGGATGTTTATTATCGTTTTCTGGATGATTTGAAAACGGCGGTGGGGATATTGGAAAATTACGTGAATTTAGCTGGCTACACACCTGAATTTTCCCGTTTCGACTTGTTGTTGGATGGTAAGGTCGAATCGTGGATTCGGTTTGCCAACTCGTTGCGTTTGCGTCTGGCAATCCGGATGGCAATGGCCGATCCGGATAGAGCCCGGCAAGAGTTCGTGGACGCTTTCGTTGATCCCCACGTTTTTTTTGAAGAACCCACGCAACAGGTGGCCGTGACGACAGACAATGAATATACTAACCCGTTGGGCGAGATTAACCGGGTGTGGGGCGAGGTGTACATGAACGCATCCATGGAATCTATTCTGAATGGTTTTGATGATCCCCGGCGGGAGGCTTTTTTCGAGCCTTGTCCCGATGATGTTCTTTTGCAGGATCGGGAGGGACGGGATTCGGTTCGTATCCCCTTGAAAGGGCAGTACCGGGGAATCCGTCAAGGAACCATGTTTGCCCACACGCTTTATTCCGCTTTGTCGAAAATATACGTGAATGTCCGGACGAAACCAATTCTGATGACGGCTGCCGAGGTCTGGTTCCTGCGGGCGGAAGCCGCTTTGCGGGGATGGACGACGGAGGACCCCGGAATTTGTTACGAACAAGGCATCCGGTGTTCATTCTCCCAGTGGCAGGTACCCGGTGTGGAAACTTACTTGCAGAGTGATTGTCGGGCGGCTGATTTCGAGGATGCCTTTACCCCCGGGAATAATATCAAGGCTCGTTGTCTGGTTACTCCCCGTTGGGATGATGCCGCCTCTGACGAGATGAAACTGGAACGGATTATCACGCAAAAATGGCTGGCTATTTTCCCGGAAGGTTGCGAGGCATGGGCAGAACAACGAAGGACAGGTTATCCGAGATTATTCCCTGTACGGTATAATAATAGTCGTAACGGGTGCGTTGACGCGGAAAAGATGATTCGTCGTCTGAATTATCCCTCTTCTATCCTTGATAGCGATAAAGGACAATACGAAATGTTGGTCGATGCCTTGGGAGGCCCGGATCATGCCGGAACTCCTTTGTGGTGGGATGTTGGACGGAATTTTTAGCCACCTTGTTTTATTGCGGCAAGAGAAAAAGATATAAAATTTTAGGCCATAAAATCGAAACTTTATCGAGTTCCTTTCGTTTCTATAGGTGTTGAAAACGAAATAAAAACGAACTTTTAAATATTTATAGTTATGATGAAAGGAAATATCGGTTTAGATGCTGCAATGATTAAATCCAGCAAAACCATTTTGAATAACCTGTTGGCTGACCATTTTGTTTTACTCGCTAAAACTTGGAATTACCACTGGAATATGAAGGGCCCGAGCTTCAGGTCTTATCACACTTTTTTGGAAGATCTTTATAACGGCTTGATTGAAGATATAGATAGCATTGCCGAGCGTGTTCGTGATTTGGACGAACGTCCTATCGGTTCTTTGAAGGGATGTTTGGAACATAATCGTATCAAAGAACATGATGATGAAAAACCGCTTCCCGATGCAAAGGGTATGCTGGCAGTTTTGCTGGACGATAATGCCGAGGTGATTCGACAAATTCGTACCGATTTGGAAACCATGGAGAAAGAAGGATCAAAGGACTTCGGGACATCCAATTTCTTGGAAGATATGATTGAGAAGAAAGAAAAAGTAACTTGGATGATCCGGGCCCATTTGGAATAGGGATAGATTTTTTTGTTATTAGTGAATGGAAAGGGATTGCTGTGATGGTGATCCCTTTTGTTGTGTGTATAATAATATTCTAATCCGATGTTTTTGTATCTTCGTGGCGAATAATTACACGAGATGGAAGATAGAGAGATTAGCGACATATTGATTCGTTGGTACGAGGAGAATAAACGGGACTTACCGTGGCGAAGGACTTCCGATCCTTACCTGATCTGGATTTCGGAAATCATACTTCAACAAACCAGGGTGGTACAAGGGTTGGAGTACTTTAACCGATTCACGGAGCGATTTCCCGACGTGGCGGCTCTTGCCCGGGCGGATGAGGACGAGGTGATGAAGTACTGGCAAGGGTTGGGGTATTATAGCCGGGCTAGGAACCTGCATGCGGCAGCCCGGCAGATCATGAATGATTTCAGTGGTGTTTTTCCCCGTACACGTGAGGAAGTGCTTTCGTTGAAAGGAATTGGTGATTACACGGCGGCGGCTATTTGTTCTTTTGCCTACCGGTTACCCTATGCAACCGTGGATGGAAATGTATTCCGGGTATTGGCCCGGTTGTTTGATATAGATTTACCCATTGACGGGGGAGAGGGGAAGAAATATTTTACGGCATTGGCTCAATCTCTGTTGGATGAACGTCGTCCGGATTTGTTCAACCAGGCAATGATGGAGTTCGGGGCATTGCAATGTGTACCCAAATCACCAGATTGTGAGCATTGTCCTCTAAATGGGAAGTGCCTGGGATTAGCCGCCCGGCAAGTGGAGCGATTACCCGTGAAAAGTGGGAAGACCGTGGTGAAACCCCGTTATTTTAATTATTTGTATATACATGGGCAAGGTATGACCCTTTTATTTAAGCGAACGGGGAATGATATTTGGCGTAATCTCTACGAGTTCCCGTTAATCGAAACGGAACGTGCGGTTACGTGGGAGGAATTGTCCGGGATGGCTGTTTTTCAAGAGTTATTTGATGGTATCGAAAAGGTTGAAATTACCCGGGAGTACGTGGCAAAGAAACACGTTTTGTCTCATCGGGTGATATACCCTGTATTTTATGAAATCCGAGTCGATTCGTTTTCAGAGAGTATGGAAAAATATTTGAAAGTGCCTGATGATCGGGTGGGAGAATATGCCGTTTCCCGATTAATTCAGTCATATCTTGAAGTGCGGGATGGTTTGTTGTTTTAAGAAATAAAAGTTCATTGTTTGTCGATCGCTGTTGAAAAAAGTTTATTTTTGCACTAATGCGAAAAAGTGATCGAGATATATTGGATGTGTTCGTGAAGAACCGTAAGGAAGGAGTTCGGATGTTGTTTGATCGATATTATCGTCCTCTCGTGCTGTATGCGGGAAGTTTGATTGATGATGATACGATGGCAGAAGATCTCGTTCAGGAATTTTTCGTGCGTTTATGGGAAGATGATTATCTGAAGCATATTGAGGAAAAGGCTCTTAGTTCTTATCTTTTTTCTTCTGTTCGCAATAGTTGTTACACTTACACGCACAAGAAGGATGTGTTGCGTAGACGGGTGGATTACACGGCTATTGACGTGGCCGCAGACACGGCCACGGTGCTGAATCAGGAAATTGTGGATCGGGTGACGACTGTTATCGCTCGGATGCCGGAGCAAACGAGGAAAGTGGTGGATTGCGTTCTGATGCGGGATATGAAATATCAGGATGCGGCCAACGAGTTACAGGTGTCTCTAAACACGGTGAAAACGTTGTTACGTAATGGAATGCGTATATTGCGGGAAGAATTAAAGGGAGATGAAGAATTGATTCTGTTACTTATCCTATCCAAGAGCTTGGGAGATTAACCCCTTGCTATTCTCTGATGTATTATGTTTGGTTTATTGTTACGTGTTTATAGATCACTTAGGTGGTAATGTCAGATCTGTTTAATTTGTATTATGTCTGTTAAAATGGCGGCTATAAGTGGGCGATAAGGCGGCGACAAGGCGGCGATAGCGCCCAATAGTCAGGCAACGGTCAGGTAACAGTCACTCAAAATTAGAGAGAATGGTAGGAGTTACCGTTTTTTAAGTTTATTTTTTCGAAAAAAATGTGCCTCCATTCACCCGTTTTGATTTTTATTTAGTCCTACTTGTAAAAAATAAGAATAAGTATGGCTATTTCAGACTATATGGAAGACTTAATTTATCGAGTTCTAGCGGGAGAGGCGAGCGTGGAGGAACGGGAGGAGTTCGAGGCGTGGTTGCGGGAAAATGCTGAACACCGTGTCTTCTTTGAAAAAATAGAGCGGGCCTGGTACACGGGAAAGTATGTGGCCCGGTGGAAGAACGTGGAGATGAGTGCCGCATGGAAAGCAGTGGAACACAGGAAGGAACAGAGGCAAAGGCGTCATTTCAGACGAATCGGGTGGAGTGTGGCTGCAAGTGTGGCTGTGCTGATTGGGATTACATGGCTTGTGGGATCGTGGGAAGAAGAAATTCCCTCTTCGGTTGTGGCTCAGTCCCCGGTGGTAAAACCGGGTGAGGCGAAAGCTCGCTTGGTGTTGTCATCTGGATTTGAGGTTGAGTTGGGATGCACGAATGGAGATACGATCCGTGAAAAGGGTTTCCCAATTCTGAACGGGAAAGAGTATATTGATTATAGTAAACAGGAAAATTCCTTACAGGGAGATGTTGTGTATAATGAGTTGATCGTTCCGTCGGGGGGAGAGTATCGGCTAGTGCTGGCCGATCGCACGGTGGTTTATATGAATTCCGAATCCCGGTTAAAGTACCCGGTGATGTTTAGCGGGAAAGATCGCATGGTGGAGTTGGAAGGGGAGGCGTATTTTGACGTCTCCAAAGATGAGGTGCATCCTTTTATCGTGCGTACGGAACGATTGGACGTGATGGTGTTAGGCACAGGATTTAACGTGATGGCCTATAAACAAGATCCCCGAACGGAGGTCACCTTGGTGAAGGGGAAGGTGGATGTAAAAAGCGGGAAAATCAACGAAATATTGACTCCTAGCCGACAATTCGTGATGAATAACGAGAACCGTGAATACGAGGTAAAGACCGTAAACGTGGCTACTTACGTGGACTGGAAGGACGGGGTACTTAATTTTGACGGAATGCCGTTGGAAGAGTTGGGGGATAAACTGGGACGTTGGTATGAAGTGAAGTTTTTTTTCACGAAAGAGAGCTTGAAACGGTTAAAGTTTTCGGGGGCGTTTAAGAAATATAACGAGATTGGTTACATACTTTCTTTAATCGAGGCAACGACCGATGTTACCTTTAAAATCAATAAAGATGTGATTGTTGTTAATGAAAAATAGAGAATAGGATTACTTCTGAGGAATAAAAATACCGGAAAGTGTTAGGACCACGATCCGGTAATCACTCCCGAAGAAGTATTTAAGTATCACTTAATTTACAAATGTATGAAAAAAAGTAATGTCTTGTGGCTTGTTTTGTCAAAAAATAAGCAGCAACAATTGTCGAAAATTATGAAATTGACTTGGATTTTGTGCGTCTGTTTCGTGTGTTCTCTGTCTGCAAACGTGATGTCGCAGCAGAGAGTGAACATGAATCTTGGGAAGACGTCAATTAAAACGGTTTTTGAGGAAATTCGACGGCAAACGGGAAAGATCATTATCTATAATGATGATCGTTTAGCCTTGGAGCGGGTGGTGAAGGCCGATTTTAAGGAGGCCGACGTACGGGCCGTGCTGGATAAGGTGCTGGCCGGTAGCGGGATGACTTATCGTTTCGTGGATGATTATATCGTTATTGTTCCCGAGGTGAAGACAATGCGGGATAGTACGGTGAAGCAATTCCAGATAAAGGGGAAGGTGACGGATAAAAAAGGTGAGGCGATTCCCGGGGTAACGGTACGCTTGGATAGTACTAGTTTAGGTGCCGCGACAGACGTGAACGGGGAGTTTTCATTGACGTTATCGATGGATAAGGGAACACTTGTTTTCTCCTTTATCGGGATGAAAACGCAGAAGGTGAAGTACACGGGACAGAAATATTTGAACGTGGTGATGTTGGAGGATGCTCAAGAAGTGGAAGAGGTTGTTGTCAATGGTTATTTTTCTAAGAGCAAGGAAAGTTTCACGGGTAACGTGGTTTCTGTGAATAAAGAGGAGTTGGCCAAGGTGTCGTCCAATAATTTGATTAGTGCTTTGCAGGTGTTTGATCCTTCTTTCCGGCTGCGTGAGAATGTTGACATGGGATCGAACCCGAATAGTTTACCTGATTTTCGTATTCGCGGTAATTCCGGTTTCGGGGTGGAAGGCGTGTCTGAGGCCACATTTAGGAATGATCCGAATTTACCCACTTTTATCTTGGATGGTTATGAGGTCGATGTAGAAAAAATCTTTGACTTGAGTATTGACCGGATCGAGAACGTGACCATATTGAAGGATGCTTCGGCTACAGCTATCTATGGTTCTCGGGCGGCAAACGGGGTCGTGGTGGTGACAACGAAAGCTCCAGAAGAAGGAAAGTTGAGAGTGTCCTATAATATGAACATGGCGATCAATGCTCCGGATTTGTCTGATTATAACTTGATGAATGCCAAGGAAAAATTGCAGGCCGAGTTGGATGCCGGGTTATATGATTCGGATGATCTTTATACCCAGCAGTTGTTGCGAATGGATTATGCAGAGCGTTTGGAACGAGTGAAAAAAGGGGTAAACACGTATTGGTTGTCTCAACCTTTGCACGTTGCTATCGGACACAAACATTCCTTGTATGTAGAGGGGGGGGACCAGAGTGTGCGCTACGGGATTGACGTGAATTATCAGGCTAATCCGGGAGTGATGAAGAAATCTTCGAGAGACCGGTTTGGGATAGGTTTTTTACTCTCGTATAATTTGAATAACAAGTTGTTGTTCCGGAATAAGCTGACCGTGGATAAGGTGAAAGCGAAAGAATCACCGTACGGGTCGTTCAAGGATTACGCCAAGGCGAACCCGTATGATCAGATTTATGACGAGGATGGGAATCTGATTAAATCGTACCAGCCGCACGTGAGTACTAGCAATCGTTTCTTGAATCCATTGTACGAGTCAACGTTGAATCATAAAGATAACACGACGTACACGGAGTGGACGGATAATTTTGATTTTGACTGGTTTATCAGCGAGCATTTCAGGTTGAAGGCCAGAGTGTCATACTCGGAACGTACGGATAAGCAAGAGAAATTCACGGACCCGGAATCAGCGATTTACAATGAGTCTGACTATCAGGATGGAGAAGGAATTTTGAAGAGAGGGGAGGCGTATAGTTTCCAAGAGAAGAGTTCTAACTTGGATATGAACGTGGTGTTCAGTTATAACCAGCAGTTGGGGAGTCACTTTTTGAATGCCGTGTTGGGAGGTAATGTTATCGAGACCCGGTTTGCGAACGAGTCATATAGCGTGATCGGTTTCCCGTCAGGTAGTATGGATTACATTTCTTTTGGTAAGGAGTTTAAGGATTTAACCCCGGAAGGGGGTGAAGGATTATCCCGTTTGGTAGGTTTGTTTGTAAACTTGAATTATACTTGGAATAATATTTATTTACTGGATTTATCCGGTCGTCTGGATGGATCGTCAAAATTCGGCTCCAAGAAGAGATATGCCCCGTTCTGGTCGGCAGGTATCGGCTGGAACGTGCATAATGAAAAGTTTTTTGAAGGGTTGAAAGGTGTGATCAATCATTTGAAACTTTCCGCGAACGTCGGGGCGACGGGTAAGGCTTCTTTCGAGGCGTACGAGGCACAAGACGTGTACGAGTATTACAAGGGACAATGGTATGCCGGCGGTTTGGGGGTGATCATGAACAACATGGGAAATACAAACCTGCAATGGGAAAAGACACACACGTTTGACGGGAATTTTGAAATTCAGTTTTTGAATGGATTGGTCAGTGCTAATATGAACTACTACGTGAAGACAACGAAAGATTTGCTTGCAGATATTACTTTACCGCCTTCTTCAGGTTTTGAAAGTTACAGGGATAACTTGGGAGAGCTGGAGAATAAAGGATATGAAATTTCGTTGAGAGGATTCGTGGTACGGGATAAGGATTTAATCGTGAATGTCTTCGGATCGATCGCGCATAATAAGAACGTGATTAAAAAGATTTCCAATTCATTGAAAACGTACAACAAGAAAGTGGATGATGAGCAGGATAATTACGAACCGGGATGGGGTGAAGCGATAGAGACAGCCAAACCTCAGGTACAATTTAAAGAGGGACAGTCAACTACGGCGATTTACGCGGTAAAATCCCACGGAATAAACCCGATGAACGGGAAAGAGGTGTTTGAGGATTTGAAAGGTAACTTGACTTATGAATGGAGTGCTGCCAACAAGATCGTGTGCGGGGACACGGAACCCAAGGTATCGGGAGCTTTTGGTGCCAATGCGGACTGGAAAGGATTTAATATTAATGTTAGTTTCTTGTATCAATGTGGAGGACAGGTGTATAACCAAACGCTTGTAGATCGGGTGGAGGATGCAAATTTGAGTTGGAACGTGGATCGCCGGGTGTTGCAAGGCAGGTGGAAAGAACCGGGAGATCACACTTTCTTTAAAGATATTAAGAACCGGGATCGGACGGAGGTTTCTTCTCGTTTTGTTCAGGATGAGAACGTGTTGCAATTCAAATCATTGTCATTTTCTTATTCTTTCCCGACCGAGTTGATTCAAAGATGGAGCTTGGAACGTTTAAAATTGACATTCCAGATGGAAGATATTTTCAGAATATCTAACGTGAAACGGGAACGAGGTCTGGATTACCCGTTTGCTAGAATTTTTAACGTGGGATTACAGGTACAATTCTAATCCTGTAGAAATGTAAAATAATGGATGATATGAAAAAGAGAATATTGATTATTTTTACGTTATTCGTGTTTGCTGTGACGAACAGCAGTTGTGATAGTTGGCTGGATGTGACCCCGCAAGCACAGGTGAATGCAGAGAAATTGTTTTCTAAACCCAAGGGGTTCGAGAATGCCTTATATGGTATATATACTTCGATGACGGATGCATCTTCGTATGGAACGCACATGACATTCGGGTTGATGGATGTGTTGGCCCAGTATTATGATGTTTACCAGGACAAGTATCATCTTCTTTACGAGGCGTCCCGGTATAATTATAAAAATTCGAATTCTCAAGATGTGATTAAGAATTTGTGGTTAAAAAATTACAATAGTATTGCGAATTGTAATGTTTTATTGGATTACTTGAGCGAGAAGTCCCCCTCGTTTTTTGAAGGTGAAGAGTATAAGTTTTTGGTTGCGGAAACGAAAGCATTAAGGGCTTACTTGCATTTCGACTTGTTGAGAGCATTTGCCCCGTCATGGAAGGAGAATTCGGAGGCTTTGTGTTTGCCTTATGCCGATAACTTCACGGACCGGGTGCATGGTCAAAAAAAGACGAGCGAGATCGTTCAATTGATTCTGACGGACCTTGATAGCGCCCGGATGATGTTAAGTACGGTTGATCCGGCTCGGGAAGAGAGTTTTAAGGAGATGTATAACCATTACGTGACGGAAATCGGGAATGATTTTACAACGGCCCGGGCATATCGCATGAATTATTGGGCAATTACCGGGTTGATGGCCCGTGTGTATCATTACATGGGGGATGAGAGAGCTTACACGTATGCCCAAGAAGTTATTCAGGCCGGGAAAGACGGGTTCTTCCCTTTCACCGAGGAAAGTGCGGTGAGTGCCCCTTTGAAGAGTCGGGATGTCGTGATGCAAAACGAGATTCTGTTTGCTTTGAATTATGCTGGTATTCATGATTTGTGGTACTCTTATGACGCCTCTCAAGATAATTATTACACGATAAATGATGTTACTTCCATTTATCCTTCTTCTGATGATTTCCGAAAGGAATATTTGGTAATCACGAATAGTAACGGGTATGATATATCGGTTAAATATGCGGATGTGGATTCTGAAAATGGCGGGAAAGTTCCGATGATCCGTTTATCTGAAATGTATCTGATTGCCGCGGAGAGCGGTTTTAATGCCCATAAGGAGGTTGCTATCGGTTTACTCGAAGAATTGCGTAAAAACAGGGGGATAGCCGGGGAGATTTCAACGACGATTACTTATGATAATTTCGTGAAGGAGTTGACGAAAGAGGCTCGTCGGGAATTTATCGGGGAAGGTCAGTTGTTTTACTGGTATAAACGTTTGGGATTACCGGTTGATCAGGGGAGTACCACGATAACGCTTGAACCGTCTCAATTCTGTTTGCCATTGCCGGCCACTGAAGTAGAGTTTGGCGGGCGTAAGGAAGATTATTTAAATAATAAGTAGTAGATTAATATTTGGCTATGAAAATATTATATGTAATTATCATGATGTTGTTTCTTGGAATGATGTCATGTTCGGAAGATAACCTGAAAGGGTATTCCAGTAGTAACTATATACAATTTGATAAGTTGTCAAAAGATAGTACCGTTTTCTCGTTTGCTTATGATGAGACGCTGGAGTCGGGAACGGTAGCTTTGAAATTAGTGATGATTTCGCCTCTGGTAGATCGTGACCGGAAGTATAACGTGAAGTTTTTGCAGGATGAAAGTTCTGCCCAAGCCGGGGTGGATTTTGAGATGCCGGTGGAAGAACAGGTGATTGCGGCGAATGATTCGGTTGCTTATCTGAATGTTACCGTAACGAGAAACGAGGCTCTTAAAGGGAGTGTGCTAGCGGTTTTTGAGGTGCAGGGGTCAGATGATTTTATGCCGGGAATCGAAGCGAATCGGAAAGGACGGATTTTTATCACGAATCAATTAACTCGTCCGGGGTGGTGGAATGACTGGCACGAGGCGAACGGGTTGGGTACTTATTCGGACTTGAAATATCAAACTTTTATTCGGGAAATCGGGGTGACGGATATGACGTTAGAGGCCGACGGGGGAGAGATGAATTACTCGACGATGCGGGCTTACGTGCTGCAATTCAAATATTGGTTGCAAGAACATCCAACTGAAGATGAGGATGGTAGTTTGATGAAAGTGGCAATGAGAGGTTAATATTTAAAGATGAAGTTATGAAGAGATTATTTATATATATCATCACGGTAATGGCGTTGTTCGCTGCCGGATGTTATGAAGATAAAGGAAATTATGACTATGAGACCGTGCCGCAGGTTTCCGTGAGCGGTATAGAGAAAAGTTATGATTTTTACGTGGGGTCACAGGAAACGATTACCCCAACCGTGACCTGGACAAATGGCAAGCCGGATAAGGTTTCTTATGCTTGGAGAATAAACAATAAGGTGGTTTGCGAGGAAGAAAGTCTGAATTTTGTTGTGGGTGACCTTCCCGTGAAAGCTGGATTGTATGCCGAGTTTACGATTACGAATGAGGATTTAGGGGTAGAGTATATCAACCGTTTTAACGTGTCGGTTTATTCCACATATTATTCCGGATGGATGCTCTTGGCGGATAAAGGTAACGTTTCCGAGTTGTCCTATGTTCGGGATGATGGGGGCCTTTATGCGGATATTTATAAAAACGTGAACGGGACGGATTTGGCCGGGGGTGCTTGTGCCTTGATGGAACATTGGTTGCCGACATCAGAAGAGATCGGACAGATTTTCGTGGCTTGTCAGAACGGACCGGAATATTCTGTGGAATTGGATGGAAACACGTTTAGTAAAATGGTCGCCACGAAAGATGAGTTCGTGGGGGATGTACCCAAGGATTTCAAGCCTATGAGAATGAATTGCGTGACGAATTACGATTATCTTATCAGTAATGGTAAATTGTATGTGCGTAATATTCAAGCATCATATGATGCTCTTTATCAGGATGGTCTGTTTCCAAATTTCCCTTATCCGGGTGATTATGAATTAACGAATCTGGGCATTCGGGGAAACCTGCTTTTTAGTAATGATATTATCTGTTTTGATAAGAAAACTTCAAGTTATATGCTGGTGCGAACCGGGGAAATGAAACGATTTGATTACACGAATGATTCGGAAAAGGCATTTATCCCTTACGATATGGGGAAAACGGTGCTGGATGGAGGACCGATCTCGACAGAAACCCCGACGGATGAGTTCCTGACGGTTCTGAAATCGAATTCGGAAAACAAGGCATACGTGCAAAAATTCCGATTCTCTGGATGGGGAGCGAAGACGTATCGGTCGATCTCGGAGGTGGAGTTTCCTGATCCTTCAATCATCAATGAGAATACGAAATTTGCTGTTTGCCAGAATCGTCCTTACGTGTATATTGCATCAGGTAACGTGCTGTATGTTTATAATCACAAGGATAATACGGTAAAGCCATTACGTTCTGATTTTGAGCGGACGATTCGGGATATTGCTGTTTGTCCCACGAATTATGAACGTTTGGGTATTGCTTTGGAGAATGCGGATGACACGTCGAAGAGTGACTTTATGGTACTGGATGTTTCGGTCGTTGGGGATGGAAAAACTCTGGAAGGAATGGAATTTATCGGAAAGTTCGGTCGTGTGGTGGATTTAATTTATAAGATAGGTAATCAGTGGGATACTTATTAATAAATCAGTATTCTCCCGCTTAGCGGGGGAATACTTTAATGTATAGGTGATGAAAGTATGTAAAAATGTATGGCTATTGGTTAGCTTGCTATGCCTGTTTTGTGCATGTAAAGAACGGGAGCATGATCGTTTCACGATTTCTGGGGAGATGAAGGGATTGCCTAAAGGTGTCGTGAAGTTGTACACGAATCCGCCGGGAAATGTTTTATTGGATAGTTGCGAGGTTAAGGATGGAAAGTACTTTTTAGAAGGGAAGATCACGGAGCCTCAGGCCGGTCTATTGTTTTTTGACATGGAACCGCAATACCAGCGATTGGGGGCCTCGATGGTGGCTATATTTATAGAGCCGGAGGATATGAAGGTGTACAGCGAATTGGATGAGGTGAAGAAAACGTTGAAGATTACTTCAGCCCCGATTAATGAAGATATTCACAGGTATAATGTTTATTTGAAGTCTTTACCGGAGAAACAATTGGTTGCAGAGTTTAATGGAAAAATCCAGATGGCTTTTGCCGAGGCTAGGATGGAAGAAGTACGAGAGATGAGTCGAAAGCGAGATTCGTTGCAAATGGTGATTATTGACCGGTTGTTTGCTTTTGGGCCGGGAGTTTCTAAAAGTCCGGCAGCAGCTTATTTGGTGGCTCAATTGTCCGCATCTCTGGATGTTGTGCAAAGAGGGAAGATCGTGGAGAAGTTTGACCCGAGTTTAACTGATTCTTATTATCTGAACGGAATGCAAGAAAGCGTGGAGCGGGAAACGGCTTTACAGCCGGGAAAAGTCTTCCCAGATTTTCAGGTGTTTGATAAAGATGGTAGGAAGTACACCTTGGCTGATTTCCGGGGAAAATATTTATTTGTTGAATTTAGTGCATCCTGGTGTGGCTGGTGTAAAAAAGAGCTCCCTTTTATTCGTAAAGCATATCACGCTTTAAAAGATAAAAATGTTGTTTTTGTAACGATGATGATGGATAATCGGAAAGAGGCTTGGTTACATGAGATCAAAGAGTATAATATCGAATGGTATTGTTTGTCTGATTTGAAAGGGATGAAAAACAGTCCTTTGGCTAAAGCATATAATTTGGGAGGGATTCCAGACTCTTTCGTGGTAGATCCGGAAGGGCGAATCGTGTGTCGGGACTTGAGGGGGGATGAAGTATTGGAGACATTATCTACCTTGTGTAATTAATGGAAAAAATTATGTATAAGATATTAATCGGTTTGTTTTTATCTGTATTGTGCTTGCAGGCAAAATGTCAGATACAATTTGATGAGGGAAGTTTCACGGAGGTTCTGACAAAAGCAAAACAGGAAAAAAAGATGGTGTTTATGGATTGCTACACGAGTTGGTGCGGCCCTTGTAAAATGATGGTGCAGGATGTTTTTAGCCGGGAAGACGGGGGACAATTTATGAATACGCATTTTGTAAATGTTAAATTGGATATGGAAAAAGGGGAGGGGCGGGAATTGGCTAAGAAGTATCAAGTGAAGGTTTACCCGACTTTTTTGATATTGAATGAAGATGGAGAGGTGATTCATAAAATGGTGGGAGGAATGAAAGCAGAGGAATTTTTACAGAATGTGCAAAATGGTATTGGAGAACATTCTTTGTATTCTTATGAGAAGAGATATGTCAACGGGGAGCGTGATCCACAATTCGTGTATAGTTATATAGAGACTTTGGCTAGGGCTTTTATGAAAGAGCGGATGGAAGAGGTGTTGCACGAATATTGGGGGACATTGACCGATCAAGAGAAAAGTGGTAAAGAAAATTGGATGCTCGTGAAACGATTCGTGAAGAATCCGTCGTTACCAGAATACAAGTATCTTCTGGAATATAAAAAGGATTTTGATGCAGCGGTTAGTAAAGATAGTGTGGATCGTAAAATATACGACGATTTGTTCCCGTTGATTGTGAATGATTGTAACGAAATAATTTTTCATGATAAAGTGAATGCAGTTCAACTTTTAGATACATATAAAACGTGTGTTGCTCAATCGGAAATTGTCGGACAGGATTATTTGTTGGATATAGTGGAGTTTACCAGAGCCTTTTTGTCTGGTGATTTGAAGAAAGCATTGAAAATGTATGATAAGAAGTTTTCTCGTTTGGATAATGATGCTCGTTTTGATGTAACTTTACAATTAAATGGAATGTTGATTCGTAAGGGAGATGCAAAAATGTGTAAGCGAGGATTGGAATTGATAGAGAAAACGATGAAAGATTGTGGGTGGTCGGTGGATGATCCTTTGTTTGCAGCCGTGGTTTCCGGATTGAAAGATAAATTTAAAGATAATAAAGATGAATAGATTATTGATTTTGTTGACAGGATGTTTGTTCTGTTTTTCGTGTGCATCCAAAACGGATGGTTTTAAGGTAAAAATGCGCTTGGAAAATGCTCCGGAGTGTGAAATTTTCGTGAGTGAAAGGGTTCCGAATCCTACCCAGTGGTATATAGATACTTTGAAGTTGAAAGATGGCCAAGTGGTTTACACGGGTAAGGTGGATTACCCTCGTTTGGTTTCTTTCGTTGTTAAGAAGAGAGAAGATGATTTTGTGGGTTCTTTCAGTATATTTTTGGATAATAGTGAGGTTGAAGTTCAAGGGGATTTTAATAATTTGAAGAGTCTAACAATTACTGGGAGTAAAACACATGATGAATTTGTTGCCATAGAAAAGAACGGGCAAGAGTTTATGAAAGAGTATGGCAGAATCGGTTACGACCGGAGTAAGGCGTTTAAAGATAACCGGACTTTATATGATTCTTTAGCAGAGCCTTACAAGCAGGCTTATGATAAGGTGGTGGATTACATTCTGAATCTTCCGGGGTATGCACGTAGTGAGGTGGCTCCTTATTTTGTTTCGGAATATATTAGTGCTGATAATCTTCCCTTGATGGAAAAAGCGCTGAATGCTTTCGATGTTTCTTTAGCCGAGAACGCATATATCGCTAATTGCCGGGTAAAATTAGAAAAGGAAAAACGGGTACAACCGGGAGTGATGGCGTATGATTTCACGTTAGAGGATTTGGAGGGTAATACTTACAAATTGTCAGATTATAGGGGAAAATATGTATTGCTGGAGTTTAGTGCATCTTGGTGCGGATGGTGTAAATTGGAGATACCTTTCCTTGAAACAGTTTATAAGAATACGCAAGATAAGAATTTTGTAATGTTTACGATTAATCTGGATGACGAGCGAGGGAAATGGGAGGAAGATGTAAAACATTATAATTTACCGTGGAAGGTTATTTCAGATTTAAAAGCATTTGAAAGTCCCGTGGCGAAGAGTTATAATGTGAGTGGTATTCCGATGATTTATCTGATCGATCCGGAGGGAAAAATAAAGGAGAAAGGATTACGTCGGGAAGAGATGATCGAATATATAAATGCTTTGTTTGAGTAATTTAATAACAGGGGGAAAACGAGATTTGAAAGTTTTCCCCTATGTTATTTTAAGGGAGAAAGAGATGATATAGTTGTTTACAAGATTGTATCGGACTTTGTAATGATTCAATTATTGTGTATTTGAATATTTCGGAGGAATAGTTACTTTTGTAGCACTATGAGTGCTATTATTCAGACCAATAAAGACTTTGAAGTATTCTTCCGGGAGAATTTTCCATCCGTGTACGCTTTCATGAAACGCTACACGGGGGATGATGAATTAGCGGCAGATTTAGCACAAGAGACTTTTATCCGGGTTTATGAACGGCGGGATGAGATTGTTTCTGTTGATTACGGGAAAGCTTTTTTATACACGGTTGCACGTCATTTGTACTGGAATCATTGTAAGCATCAACGGGCGAAGGAAAATTATTTTGCGCAATTGGATGAGAGTAACGTGGACGATTACGATTTCTTGCAGGAGGTTACCCGGCAGGAGACCATGCGAATGTTATATGTTGCTATTGACCAGTTGCCACCACAGACTCGTAACGTGATCCTTTTGAATTTGGAAGGGAAAACGAACCCTGAGGTCGCGGAAGAATTAGGTATTTCCGTGAACACGGTGAAGTGTTTGAAAAAGTCGGCTTACGAGACATTAAGGGGGGCCCTATCCCAAAATTACTTTGTGATTTTGATGTTCCTGTTAGGGGAGTAAATGTTAAATCTTTTCTTTTTTTGAATTTTTTTCTAGTTTGACCTACCCACTTTTCATTTGAAGTAATCTCTATGATAAAATTACAAATGTAAAAGTATGGATTTACTAAAAAAACGTTTGGATATTGCCCGGCTTATTGCCGAAGAGTTGATCGGAACGATTGATGACAAGGATCGGGTCGTGTTGGCCCGTTGGTTGGATGAGGACGAACGACACCGGGGGGAATATGCGAATATTTTAGAATCATTAAAGGCTGGGAACGAGGCTTGGAAGGATCAGGAGCGGGGGAGGCAGTTAATGGAATCCCGATGGGGGACAGTGAAATCTCATACGGTTCGGAAGACTGACCGGTGGATTACGTGGAGTAAGTATGTGGCGGTTATCGTGTTATTTGTGAGCATTGGGATTTTTTGGCTTGTAAATGAAGAAAAGCAGGAGGTGGAGAATGGTACTGTTGCCCAAATTGAACATGGTAGCATGAAAGCGCAGCTTGTACTTGCTAATGGGAAAAAGGTGGATTTGAGGCCAGAAACAAGTTTGCAACTAGAAGAGGTGGGAGGTACTCGAATTTTGACATCAGATAATAGGGTAAAGTATTCGGGGAAGGATTCTTTAGCCGGACAATCGACAGAAGTAAAGTATAATACGTTGATCGTGCCGCGAGGAGGTGAATTTTCGTTGGAATTGGCAGATGGAACTCGGGTGTGGTTGAATGCGGAGTCGAGGTTGCGTTATCCGGTGGCTTTCACGGGTAAGGAGAGAAAAGTTGAGATGGAGGGAGAGGTTTATTTTGAAGTGGCAAAGAATAAGGAAAAACCTTTTATTGTAACCGTGAATGGGGTTGATATTCGGGTCTTGGGAACAAGTTTTAATGTTTCGGCTTATCAAGAAGAGGTGGTGGCCACGTTGGTCGAAGGAAAGGTGCAGTTGAAAAAAGGTAATGAACAGGTTATTTTATCGCCTAACCAGCAAGCAATATGGTCTGATGACGAGTTTAGAGTGAAACAGGTAGATGCCCGTAATTATGTGTTATGGAAAGAGGGGATTTTTTATTTTGAAGATGTTGATTTGGAGACAATTCTGGATGATATGGCCCGCTGGTATAACGTGAATGTTTTTTATATGAACCCAGCGTTGAAAGAGATGAAATTCTCTGTCGAGATTAGACGTTATGGGGATATAAACGAGATCCTGAGAAGAATAGAACAAACTAAACGTGTAAAATTTGAAATAAAAGATAGAACTATAAACGTGTATGAATAAAAAAAGACAGACAGCACCCCCATGCTATCTGTCCGAATACATTCAATATTTAATTCAATGTAAAACTCAAGAACAAAGTTATGAAAAAAAAATGTAATTCTGGTGGTCTTATGAAAATAAGGCTGCGAAAAACATTGTTGGTTATGAAATTTTTGTGCTTTTTTTTCTTGTTGTCTGTTTCGGTATCAGCAGCAAGTTATTCACAGAATGCAAGGTTTACTCTGGCATTGGAAAATGTTGCGTTGACGGATGTTTTTTCGACTATCCGGAAAAGTAGTGAGTTCACGTTTATCTATAATATGGATGACGTGAGGAATATCCGGGTAAAATCAATAAACGTACATGAGGCTACTATCCAAGAGATTCTGGATGAAGTTCTTCGAAACACGGGGTTCGTTTACCAGATTGAAGATTATGTGATCGTGATTCAACCTCAGGAAACGAAAGAAGAAAAGAAATCCCTGCGATTAAAAGGGTGGGTCCGTGATAAGAAAAAAGAACCGCTACCAGGGGTGACGGTAAGAATGGTGGGGGTGAGCTTGGGAACGGCAACCAATGCCCAAGGATGGTTTGCGATAGATTTACCTGTGACGAAAGGGGAGGTAGAGTTTTCTTTCGTGGGATATAAAAAACAGAAAATCGCTTTTACGGAAAAAACGGATACGTTGCAGATCGTGATGGAGGAGGATATGCATCAAGTAGATGAAGTAGTTGTGACGGGAATTTTTAATAAGCCGAAAGAGAGCTTTACGGGGGCTGTGACTGCGATCTCAAAAGAAGATATAAAAATGCATTATTCTCGTAATATCCTTCAGACATTGGCGAATATTGACCCAAGTTTACGTATTATGCAGGATAATAAAAATGGTTCCAACCCGAATGTATTACCAGAAATACAATTGCGAGGAGCTTCTTCTATATTAGATATTACAGATTTAGAAAATCAAACGTCTCGTCCTGAATATAATCGTCCGTTGTTTATCATGGATGGTTTTGAGGTTGATATGGAACGGGTTATGGACCTAAATGAAAATGAAATAGAAAGTATCACGGTATTGAAAGATGCGGGAGCGACTTCTCTTTATGGTTCCCGAGGAGCTAATGGCGTGATCGTGATTACAACGATGAATTTTCATCCGGGGAAATTGAAAATAATGTACGAGGGACGTGTCAATGTACAAATTCCAGACTTAAATACATACGATAATTTGATGACGGCAAAAGAGAAGTTTGAAACAGAGAAAATGTATGGGGTATGGGATAAAGCGAATATGGGTTTTTTACTTCCTAATGGTAAAACTCGTCAAGAGGCACACGATGAGATAGAGGCTGCAATTGCTCGTGGAGTGAATTATGATTGGATAAAATTGCCAACTCGGACAGGTGTTGGACAAACTCATATTTTAAGATTTATGGGTGGTGAGGATGCTTGGACTTATGGTGTTGATTTGTCGTACCAGTCTACGATTGGTGTTATGAAGGGGTCCGAACGTATAAATTTTAATGGTACGATGAATTTAGGGTATCGTAAAAACAAGTGGAATATCCGAGAATCTTTGTCTGTTGGTGTGAATAATAATCAAGATTCTCCTTATGGAGATTTTTCGAATTATGTGGGAATGAATCGTTATTGGGTGCCATACGACGAGGAGGGGAAGCCGATTGATTATTTTTATCATCCACTTTTGACTTATGGTGGCATGGATAATCCTGTGTATGATAAAGAGGTCGGTGTATGGAATAAGACCAAATATCTAAATATCCGTAGTAATACTCAAGTGCGTTATGATATTGTTCCTAACCTGCAAGCTGCGGTGACTTTTGGGATAAATCGTAAAGCTACTACCATGGATACGTTTTATCCACCAAGTCATAAAAACTTTGCTACAATAACAAATTTGGAACAGAAAGGATCATATGCAAGGGGTGAAAGAGAAGAGACAGAATGGCAATTACGAGGAACATTAAACTATGCGAAAACTTTTAAGGAAAAACATATGCTAACAGTGGGAGCAAGTGCAGAGATTTCCGAATCGACAAGTGACTTTGTACACTGGACTGCAACCGGTTTTGTTGCTGATAATGTGGATCATCCAGGTATGTCATTAGGGTATCCGGCAACAGGTGGAACGAGTGGAGATAAAAGTAAAACTCGTCGGGTTTCAATGAGTATGTCTGCCAACTACTACTATGATCAACGTTATTTTATAGATGCTTCTATTACTTATAATGGTGCTTCTTCTTTTGGTGAGAATAGTCGTTTTTCACCTTATTACTCTTTTGGTGGAGGATGGTTGATGAGTAATGAATCGTTTATTCAAAATAATCTTCCGTTTATTAATAACTTTCGCTTACGCTATTCTGTCGGAATTACGGGGAATATGACTTTTTCTCCAGAAGTTGCCATGGAAGTGTTTAATCGTAATTCGGCATATGTTTATTTAGGTGGCATTTGTTGGACGATGGGGTCTTTTGCAAATCCTAATTTGAAACAGCAAAATACGTTACAGCATAATGTTGGCTTTGATCTTAGCTTATTTAATAATCGGACGACTATAATATTTAATTATTATAATAAACTGACAAATAATACATTGACTGATATGAATTTGTCGATTTCACATGGATTTGATCGGGTGAAGGGAAATATAGGAGAAATTCGAAATGAAGGATATGAATTGTATGTTAGTGTTGAGGCATATCGTAATATGGATAAAGAAATAAAGTGGCTTTTCAATGCTAATTTCAGTCGGAATAAAAATACTGTTGTGAAGTTGTCAGAAGGTTTTAAGAGATTAGCTTCAAGGAAATTTACAGAGATGGGGCAAGGGACTGAATATATAAAATATCAAGAGGGGCGTTCTTTGGATGCACTTTATGGACTACGAACGGTGGGAGTAGATCCTATGTCTGGTCAACGGGTATTTTTGAAAGCTGACGGGGTAACAACAACTTTAGAGCAAAATGCAGAAGATTTGGTATATTTAGGGGAATCTCAACCGAAGATAAATGGAACGTTAAGTACAACATTCGCTTGGAGAGGTTTTAGTATGACAATTGGATTTGGTGTGAAATGGGGAGGTAAGCAGATAAATACAACAGAATTGAACAAGGGAGAGAATATTTTCTTAAGCAAAAATCTTGATCGCCGAGTTTTAAAGTATGGTTGGACTAAACCGGGAGACCAAGCGCGTTATAGAAATCAGTATGGTAGTGATTATAAAGAAAATACATATACTTGCGATGCATTTGTCCAAAAAGACAATGTGTTCCGTTGTAATGATATTAATCTGCGGTATCAGTTTGGACAAGGCTGGTTGAAGAGATATATTGGGTTCGAAAGTTTATCCCTTTCGGCAAGTTTGTCTGATATATTTTATTTCTCAACCATCGAACGAGAGCGGGGAACTGCATATCCATTTTCGATAAATCCTAATTTTTCAATTTCGTGTACATTTTAAATTTCTAACGTATGAAGAGAAAAATATATATGATTGGTCTGTGGAGCGTACTTTTGTGTTGTGGATGTTCTGATTGGTTGACAATACAACCGGAAACATCTGTAACCGCAGAGACTTTATTTAAAACAGATGTTGGGGTAACTCAAGGATTGAATGGGGCATACTATATTGGAAAGGATGTTTACGGGCCAGTGGGGAGATTTGGTGGAGGAGGAAATTATACTTTTGTTGAAGTGTTGGCAAATACGTATTTGGTTTTTGCTGGTAGTAGCAATTATTTGTATGCAAATCATCTTTGGGAGCAGATGAATACTCAGGATGAAGTTAATGTTGAGATTTTTAGACTGCCTTATAATGTAATAGCTAATCTTAATTCTTTAATTAACGAAATGGTGAAGAATCAAGATGGAATTACCCCCAGCGTATATAATATCGTTAGAGGAGAAGCTCTAGCTTATAGGGCATGTTGCCATTTGGATTTATTGCGTCTTTATGGTCCAGTACCCTCTGCAGCTGATGTAAGTAAGACTTATCTGCCTTATGTGCGAATAAATGATGTCGATAATTATGAATATCATACATTTAACCAGTATATGGATTATCTACAAGCAGACTTGGATAGCGCTGAAATGTTTTTAGCAAAATCTGATCCTGTATTATCTGTATCTTTTGAGTCAACTAATTCCACGTCGATCACTTGGCCTTATCGTAAAAGTCGTATGAATTATTATGGTGTATTGGCATTACAAGCACGAGCCGCCCTATGGAGAGGGGATAAAGACAAAGCTTTACGTTATGCCCGATTGGTTAAAGAGGCGTTAAATGAAGATGGTACTTCGAAATTTACATTTACTACTTTCGATGATGATGTTTCTGATTATACACGTACGGATTTGTCTCATTACTCGGAACATATTTGTGGGATAAAAAATGAAACCTTTGATGCCTTGTCAATTAGTTCTCCTTGGAGGGGAGAGTCTTTGTACAACACAGAGGCTTATTTAAAAGAATTGTATGGTGAAGATTATGCGACTGATTTGAGATATGTACATTTCTGGAAAACGAATGGAGGTTGGAGTTGGGATGCCGATAAGGGAGAATATGTTTGGGTTGCGACTTCAATTACAATTCACAGATATGATGATTTTAGACCTTCGTTATCGTCTCCTCATAATTTCCCAATAGTACGTTTACCGGAGATGTATTTCATTATAATGGAATGTGGAACGTTAGCAGAAGCCAATAGTGTTTATGAGGAATATTGTAGGGCAAGAGGTATTGATTATGTTCCATTAGCAGAATCTAATCGTCAAGAGAGAATAATGTTAGAAAGTATTCGGGAGTATGCAGGAGAGGGACAAAACTTTTTTACTTATAAACGAAATAATGTGAGACGTATGGTTGGTGCAACAACAGATTGTTCCGAAGAACAATATATTGTACCTATCCCAGATAAAGAGTTTAATGATGTAAAATAATTCTTGATTATGAATAAGTTATTGGTAATTATAGTATGTTGTGTGAGTCTATTCAGTGCTTGTACGGAAGAGAAACCAGGTTTTTATAAAGGGAAAGATGGTGTTTGTTTTTATTGGGCTGGGAGTATGTACGACTCAACACCTTACCCTGATTCTTATGCGGAAGGACTTTTGTCGTCGGGAAAATTAAGGGATACTCTTTATTTTAAGCTATGGGTAATGGGAAATATTAGTACCCATGATCGTCGTCTCGTTTTAAAACAAAGTGTACTTTCCTCAACGGATAGTAGTTCTTATGCAAATAAGAATGTGGCCGTGGCAGGGGTAAATTATGTTGCATTTGATGATCCGGAAATGGAAAAATTTTTGATTATTCCACCTGATTCCTCTTATGTTTATATTCCTGTTATCATGACATATGATCCTACAATTGCTGGAACAAGGCAAGATTTTCGCTTACATTTTGAAATTGTACCGACTGATGAACTCCCGATTATGGATTCGAGATTTTATCGGGCAACGGTGACATTTTCTCAGCGAGAATATTAATTGACTTGATTTTATAGGATAATGGTAAAAGAGTTGTTTTTTGTAATAGATTGATGAAGTATGAAAAAATTCATATCGTTGTATGTTTGTATGTTTTTGATAATACCAGTATTTGCTCAAACAAATTTTCAAAATTTAAGTTTGGAGAAAGCGTTGGAAAAGGCTAGTGATGAGAATAAATTGGTATTTGTGGATTGTTACACTTCGTGGTGTGGGCCGTGTAAAATCATGGCGAAAGAGGTTCTACCCTTGAAGGAAGTGGGGGATTTTTTGAACGAGCGTTTTGTGTGCGTGAAATATGACATGGAGCAGGGAAAAGGACCGGAAATTGCGAAAAAATACAATGTGGAAGCTTATCCTACGTTTTTGTTATTGAATGTGGATGGTAGCTTGGTTAATACTATTGTGGGGATGACTTCAACGGGAAATGAATTTGTTTATAAGGTGAAGTTGGCCTTGGGGGATATTTCTACCGTAAAGATGGATTCTTTATATGCAGCGGGGAATCGGATGACTCGTTTTGTGCTATCTTATTTGAAAGCGCTAGAGGCAACGAAACAGTATGAGAAGGCAAAAGCGGTTACTACTGATTTGATGAAGAGTTTAGGTGATGGTCAGAAATCGTATATCACCTATTGGTTCTTGTACGAGAATCCGGAAATATCACCTGTGGGTTCGGAGAATATAAATTATTTGTTGAGTCATGTGGATAATTTCCGTAAAAGTGTGGGTGTTGAGCCTGTGAATGCGAAGTTAGCTGCAATGTTTGAAACTCAGTTGGAAGATATGATTCGTGGGAGAAATAAGGAGACTGATGTTGCAGAGGTGGAAGTAATCGAGAAGAACATGAAGGCTTGTAATCTGCCGGATAAGGATTATTTGTATGATTATGTAGCTTTGTTGAAGGGGATGTTCTTGGCAGATACGGACATGGCTTTTGCGGCCATTATGAAGATTTACCCTATGATGAAAGAGGAAAAGTTGAGTTATTTGTATTTTCGCCCGATCACTTTCTTGAAAGAGAAATGGAATGAGCAGCAGAAGAAGGATTTGGTTGCGCTGTCGTTGTCGTTGTCGCCTAAGGTAGAGAAAGTCGTGTTGCAAGACGGGTTGAAGTACTTTGCCAGGGAGATTGAAAAGTATTAATTTATTGAAAATAACAGCTTGTCAAAATATTTTTGACAAGCTGTTAAGTTTATAAGTACTGTTATGAATAAATTATTTTTGCATTTTTGTTGTGTTTACCTTTGTTTGGATGGACGATGAATGAGGGGGATACGAAAGTTTTGAAAAAAGGAGATATGTGTCCGAGATTTGTATTCAAGGATGTCAATGGAAAAGAGGTTTCGTTGGCTCAGTATTTAGTTTGTTTATAAAATTAATGGGTATGAAATTTGTTTATATACAAGTATTTGTTTTACTATGTTTTGTCGTATGGAGTTGCCAAGGAGTGAAGGGGAAATATACTTTGACCGTGATGATGGAAACTAATCCGCAAAATAAATTGTTCGTGTTTTATAAAGATGGGAGTGATAGCATTCGGGTGGATTCGGCGATTTATATGAATGGGAAATTTGAATTGAAGGGACGGATACCTTACCCACAACGGGCATTGGTGCGTATGGATCAAAAGAATCCAACTTTCTTTGAGGATGCAGTTCGGTTCACGGATGATGCTATGTTTGTATTTCTTGAAGAGGGAGATATACAAGTGTCGGCTGAAAAGACGTTGAGAGGGGCTAGAGTAAGCGGAACGCTATCAAATGTTGATTTACAGGTATATACGGATAGTATCAGCTTTTATCGAGATTGGTTGGATGGATACCGAAAAAGATATGGTGAAGCGTACCGTAATCGTGATGACGTGGCTTTTATCAGTTTAAATAGGGAGAATACTTTGATGGAAGGCAGGCTATACGAGGTGGAAAAGCGTTTTTTTGACCAGCATCTGGGATCACTTGTTGCCTTAGATTGGTTGGGAAGAACGTATAATATAGCCCGAGAAAAGTCAAAGATTATTCCCTTGTTTGAAATGTTGGATGAGGAGGTGAAAAATTCTGAATTAGGGCAGAGATATAGGAAACTCTTGGAAGAGACGGTCTCGGTGGAGATGGGAGGTATTGCTCCAGATTTTACAGCTAAAAATATAAATGGAAGAGACGTTTCGTTGAGTTCTTTCCGGGGGCAGTACGTGTTACTGGATTTTTGGGCGTCGTGGTGTGGACCTTGTCGTAAGGAAAATGTGAATGTGCTGGAAGTGTATAATCGTTTTAAAGATAAAGGGTTTACGGTAATAGGGTATTCTCTGGATGGTTCTGAAAAAGCATGGTTGAGGGCAGTGGAGAAGGATGGGATGCCTTGGGAGCAGTTGGCTGGGATGAATGGAGTGAAGGTCGATGCCTCAAAATTATATGGTGTGGTGGCTATTCCTAGTAATTTTTTGCTTGATCCGAAGGGAAAGATCGTGGGTATAGATTTGAGGGGTGAAGAGTTGGAGAAGGCTTTGGAGCAAATGTTTGAGGACTAGGGGGAAATCAGTAAGAGGATGTTTTAAATTGTTCGGGAATTACACTTTTTTAATAAGGTGTAATACCTCTTTTGAGAATTTGAAATGTCATGTACACGAAACGAAGATTATTGAATTAAAATAGATTAGTATGAAGATGATAAATTATTGGCGCAAATTCTTGAGTATCGGTTTGTATTTGGTCGTATTCGGTACCGTAGCGTGTCAAGGACAAAAAAACGAAAAAGAGGTTGTGTATCGTGATTATACGCACATGGAGGCAGATCTGTTGGATTCTTTGAAACGGGATGAGGTAAAAACGTTATTCCGTGGGGTGCATGTGTTACGGCAGCAGGCTCAGCAGGTAAAAGAGAGTACTCCGGTCTGGTTGGTACCTCAACGGGTGGAGAAGAAAAAATTGAGCCCACAAGATATGATCGAGAAGAGAAGGGGCAGCGTGTTGACTGTCAACAAGTATCATCGTGCGATGATGCATCCGGAAGGAGTGACAGGCTGGGCAACGGCAGTCGTGTTATCGAACGACGGGATTTGTGTCTCGAATTACCATGTGTTTTGGGAATTTCTGGACTCAACAGCTAAGTTGAATCCACGGGATAGTATTATGTTTGTTGCCACGGAAGAGGGGAGAGTATACCCGATTACCGAGATCTTGAGTTTTAATAAAGCTGCAGATGTGACTTTCTTCAAGATTGATACACGGGGAGATATGCTTACCCCGATACCATTGGGAAATGACCTCCCGGCGGGGACAGGGGTACATTTGTTAAGTCATCCGGAAGGATATCCGTATGCATACACGAACGGGGTGGTTATGCGAACAACGACTTCTGACGCTAAAGATCCCTTTGCACGCCGGATGGAACTTACGGTTGATTACGCCAAGGGGTCAAGTGGGGGACCGATCATGGATGATTGTGGAAACATGGTGGCGATGGTGTCTAGTATACGTGCGATATTTTATTCTAATCAGCCGCCTTATAGTCAGCAGATGAATGTGAAACTGACAATTCCTGTGAGTTCATTGAGAATGTTGATGCAGGGAAAGAATGAATAAAACTAGTATATATTCGAAAAAATATTTACCTTTGTCATGTATTATTGTAGGTATATCGAATGAAAGTTTTTGTGAAATATTGCGTGTTGCTTTTGGTGGCAGTAATCTATCTTGGACAAGGGATAGATTCTACTCGTTATTTAGCAAAGGCAACGGGGCAAGAGCGACTTGTTTCACATGAGAAGGATGATTTTGAACGGTTAGCCATGCTGACGGCGATGAACGGAAATGCATTACCGGTCAACACTGTTCAGGATGTAACAAATGTGCAACCGACTTTTCGTTATTTGCAAAAAAATAATATTTCTGTTTATTTAGAAGAATATAAAAGGGTTTTTACTCCTTATTTTAGGTATATTGAAAACGATTATCTCGACTCTTTTGCGTTAAAGCAGGACGTTGGATACTATGTCTTTGCGTTGCGCGAAATCATTGTATGATTTTGGGTTTATTTGTAAAAACGCTACTCGTTAATTATTAGCGGGTAGAGTTGTGTCTTGACTGAATTGTATTCGGGAACAAGAACATACGCATGAATATGTGGAAAAAATAAACTATTTAATTATACAAAAATTATAAAGTCATGAGTGATAGTAAATTTGAATATATCGATGATGTTCTCTTGAATGTAGATAAAGATAAAATAGAAAAAAAGAAAAAATCTCCTATAAAGCCTTTGGCATTGTTGATCTTGGGTGCTGCAATCCTTTGGTATGGTGCGAATTATATTAACACGGCTCAGAGTGATACGCTTTCTTCTGTTGTTATTATGTTCGGTTTAGGTGTTGCAGCATGGGGAGTCGTGGCATTTTTGGTAAAGAAAGAGCGTTACGTTTACAAACCAACAGGAAAGGTGTTGAAGAAACATAAAGTGTATGTGGCTGCAAATCAGTCCTCACGATTGTATGATATTTTGGAGCAAAATAGGTATGATGATTTACAATCATTGACCCGTTCCGGACAATCTAATTTAAGCTTGGAGGCTTATTGTAGTGAAGATGAACAATATGCTTTGTTACAAGTCATGGAATTCATTCCTTACAATGACGTGCCGATGACTCCTGTCAAAGTATGTGAGGGGACTCAGGCGAAACAAGTAGCTTATTTCTTAAAATAATACTCTGAACTATTAAGTATTCCAGAGTTTCCACGAATAATCGGCTTGCAGATGGAGCATCTGTAAGCCGTTTTTTATTCGTGCTCCTTGTTGCTCTCCACGGTGCATGAATTCGGTTATTTCCGGATTATAAATAAGGTCGAAAAGATAATGATTTGAGGAGAGAAGATGATAAGGAATGTCCGGACAATCGGTTACATACGGCCACATCCCCACGGGGGTTGCGTTAATAATTAAAGGAGTGTTGGGTAGGTAACGGGCAACTTGGTTGTAGGAGATTTCAGAGGAAGAATGGGGGGTACGGCTAACCGTGAATACTTCTATTCCCAAAGAGGCAAGTGCATTCCGGACGGCTTTGGACGCTCCGCCAGTGCCTAAAAGTAAAGCTTGTGTAGGCGGTGTCTGGATAAATTCTAATAAAGATTCTCTGAAACCTAAGATGTCAGTGTTGTATCCGGTTAGGATGGAACCGGAAATCGTGTGTTCTACTTTCACGGAATTAACGGCTCCGATTTTTCTGGCATCCTCGCTGATATGGTCTAAATAGGGAATGATCTTCTCCTTGTAAGGGATCGTGACGGCAAATCCTTTTAGCGAGGGGGTTGTTTTAATGACTTGTAGTGTCTGTTCAATATTATCAGATTCGAAGTTCACAAATTCTGCATCTATTTTTTCTGCCTTGAACTTCTCAGTGAAGTAAGTCTTTGAAAATGAATGTCCCAAAGGAAAACCGAGTAATCCGAAAAGTTGCATGAGAGTTTATGTGGTTTATGAGTTTTATCAGGTTTAAAAAGTTCGGAAGATACATAATTCCCTATGGGATACTTTGTCTTCAGCGGTTTGTGACAGATAAAGACTCTGTTTCTTTATGAATCTTACGAACTTTATAAACTTTGCGAACTATTTTTTAAGTATTACTGCTAGTTTTTCAATACCCCATATGAGTAAAATACCAATGATACACATGAGGATTGCCTGCCATACAAGAGGATCGCTCTCGTTAACTTGCTCGAAGGTATTGGGGAGAACGTTTTTTTCAACATCAAAAGCAATCCCGTTAACCAGTTCTGTATCTGTAATTTTCCAGGGCCAGATTTTGTTGAGTGATCCGACCATGAATCCTGTTAATAGGGCTACTGTCATTCCATGATAGTTTTTCAATAACCAGGATAGCAAGTGTGAGAAAGCGACTATACCAGCCACAGCTCCAACTAAGAAGGTAAGTAGAACGGGAATGTTGAATTCGCTGACGGCGGTAATGATGTATTCGTATTTCCCTAAAAGTAACAGAATGAAGGCACCGGATATTCCCGGTAGGATCATGGCGCAAATGGCGATAGCCCCGGAAAGGAGAATAAACCACCAGTCATTCGGAGTACTGGTTGGGGAGAGAACCGTGATCGTGTACGCGATGATGGCGCCAACGATTAACGAGGTGATGGTTAGTATATCCCATTTTTTTATTTCTCTTGAAACCATGAGGGCAGAAATAATGATGAGACCAAAGAAAAAGGACCAAATGTATAACGGGTGGGTTTCTAGCAAGTATTTCATCAATTTTGCCAGTGAAAATATGGATATGGCAATACCTGCAACGACAGAAATTAAAAAGTTTCCGTTAATGTGTTTCCAAAACTCTTTTAACTGGAAGGTTCCCAACAAACGTAATGCTTTCAGGTTTATTGATCGAATCGACTCGATCAACTCTTCATAGATACCCGTGATAAATGCAATAGTACCTCCTGAAACACCCGGGATTACGTCTGCGGCACCCATGGCACATCCTCTAAGTACTAATAGTAAGTAGTTCTTTTTCTTCTCCATGAACAACAAATTAATTTCTTGATTTTAAATTTTAAATTTTAGATTTCCTTTCACGAATCAACATTTTTGATTTACGATTTATGAATTACCTGAAATCATAAATCGTAAATCTAAATTCATTTATTCTACTTTAAACACGTTACGGTGTTCAAAACGCAACAAGTCAAAGACAGTTTTTACCGGGGTGAAGGTGGATAGCGGAACTTCCACGAATATCGTGTTCCAATTGGCCATGGCACCATTCCACAATCCGGGTAGTTCTTGAACTTTAATATCTTTCCCGCCTAGTGATTTGCTGGTGATGAATCCCTGTGTGTTATCGATGTATTTGGTCAAGTCATATTTCTTACCTTTATAGTTATAGGTACTACATACGATGTCCACGGGATTAAAGTGGGTTGATTGGGTGAATATTTTTTTCTGATTTCGATCTTTCAGGTTGACTTGAGCGCTCTCCACGATCATCAAGCGTGTTGCATGTTCGTGGTCTTCAACCCAGAACGGTCCTCCACCCGGTTCTCCTTCATTTTTCACCATTCCGCATACACGCAATGGTCGATCAAGTAATTGTTTTAAATAAGCGACTCTTTCCTTACGGTCAGTATGAACTAATCCCTCTTTGGGTTTATAACCGAGGTGGTCGTAGATATATTGCTCGATTTCATTCAAATTTTCGTCTGTAATACTGTTTTTCTTGCTTAAGATTTTCATGTAATTGAAAATCTGGTTCTGTGTTTTTAACAAAACTCCGGCAAGGATTTTCTTGTATTTTACTGTGTCTGCCTTGCTACGATCGGGTGCCACGTTGTCAATGTTTTTGATGAAGATTAGGTCTTCTTTCAGGTCATTGAGGTTGTGAATCAATGCACCATGACCACCGGGGCGGAACACGATGTTTCCCTCGTTGTCTCTCACGAGATTATCTTCTGTATCGAGACTCACAGTATCTGTTGCTGGCGACTGGACAGAATACGTAATGTCGTATTTCAAGTTGAATTCTTTCTGGTAATTTTTGAGAACAGATTTCATGAGGGCTTTGAATTTGCCTATATGTTCTTCTGATACCGTGAAATGAATATGAGCTTCCTTACCGTCGTTGGCGTAGAGTGCCGCTTCTACCAAGTGTTCTTCAACAGCCGTGCGGATATGGTCCCTGTAAATATGGAAATCAATTAATCCCTTGGGTGTGGCATTGTAATTAAGCCCCTTGGGGGTAAGGATGTATTCTAGAATTTCAATGAGTTGATTCTTCCAGAGTAATTTGTCTAAATCAAGGCGATCTTTGTAAAGAGCCTCTTTTAGGTGTGGATAGAATGGAAATTCTTTCAATTTCTCGAAGAACGAGAATATACTTCCGGGTTCCTTGTCTTGCCGGAATTTCAAATAGTCTTCATCGCTACCCGTGTACGTGTTGAAAAACGTATTTAGCGTTTTGAACATGCGTGATGCGGAACCGGAGGCCGGAACCATTTTCACGATTTTCAACGAATTCATTCTTTCCTCGAAGATGCGGATGAATTCATCGGCTTGTTCGTCATTCAAACCGTAGATTCCGTTGTTTATTGTTGCCGCATCCCGAATCTGTACAAAATCAAACCCCTGCTTGAAATTTTCAAGCTGGTTTTCAATTTGCTCGGGTTTTATTCCCCTGCGTTTAAATTGTTTGAGATCACTTTTCGTGTACATAATTTCAGGTTTGTAAGTACGTAAATAGTTTTGCAAGTTACGAATTATTGTGCAGAAAGCAAAATTTGTCTTTTGCGTTGCAGGCTGCCGGGTGAGTCTCTGACTCTGAGGGTTATGGGTGTTTATCGTGAACTTGTAACTTGTTAGCTTGTTATTTATACGAGAAAGAAGACAATTAATTGTCTTCTTCTTCGTCATATAATTCTTCTTGATTCTCTAATTCGGTTTCGAAAAATTCTTCCGCTTCTTCCATGAGAGATTCAATGTCGTCTGTGCAGAGAGGCTCTTCGTCAATCCAGTAAATTTTCTGGTTGCTGTAAAAGCCATCCATGTCACATTGAATAATACATTGAGGCTTTTCCGTGTGCACAACATATACTAGATCTGGTGCTTCCTGGGAATTGTCTGCAATAAGAAATTTTGGTAACATGATGTTCACTGTTTTTAAATTTACGTGGCAAATATAGAAATAATTGAAAACGGTGATATTGAAAATTGAAAATTATTTTAAGGGTGGAATTTACTGGGGAAAATAATGTATCTTTAGGGCGAGAAATGAAATAAATATGATCGCATCAAGTTTACTATCAAATGTTGTACCGGTATTGAAGAAGGATGATACTTGTGCCCAGGCATTGGGGTGGATGGACTTGTTTCGGGTGTCTCATTTGCCTGTCTTGGATGGAGAAACGTACGTGGGGTTGTTATCTGATGAAATCATGTATGCGCACGGGAGTATTCATGATCCGATCGGTAAGTTGGATATACCCAGGGAAATGACTTTCGTTTACGAAGATGTACATATGTATGATGTTATCGGGGTTGCCTCTTCACGGCTTTTGTCGGTGGTACCGGTTTTGAACCGAAAAGAGGTATATCAGGGAGCTATTTTGTTAACAGACATCTTGCATAATATTGATAAACTTTTGTGTATAGACGATCCTGGCGGGATTATCGTGTTGGAAGTAAATAAAATTGATTATTCTTTGGCCGAGGTCGCCCAAATCGTGGAGTATAACGAGGCGAAGGTGTTGAGTTGCTATGTTACGTGTATGCCGGATTCTAATAAAGTGGCGATTACTCTTAAAGTGAATACGGCCCGGATAGAACCGATTCTGGATACTTTTATTCGTTATCGTTATGTGATCAAAAATACTTTTGTTTCCGGTGAAGAGATGAATGAAGAGATGAAAGATCGTTACGGGCAGTTGTTGAAGTTTATGGAAATGTAGGAAGTTTTAAATTAATTGAATCTAAAATAAATAGATGTGTTCAAAAATAAGTAAAGTTGCGATTTACGGACGGGTGATTCATGAAGAGTTTTATCCTTATTTCAAACAAATGTTGCGTGATCTGAATGAGCGAGGGGTTTGTTTGACTTGTTATAAACCTTTCTATGATTTTTTGAGGGAAAAATGTGGTATTTCTGATGTGTTTCAAGCGTTTTATGAGGAGGATGTTGATCGGGATACGGATGTTTTGTTCAGCGTGGGAGGAGACGGGACATTTCTTGATTCTGCGATGCGAGTGAAAAATCATGGTGTTCCTGTGTTGGGCATCAATAGCGGGCGGTTGGGTTTTTTGGCTAATATAGCTCAAGAAGAGATTCCTCAGGCTATTCATTGGTTATGTGCCGGAGACTTTGACGTGGAACAGCGTGCGTTGGTGAAATTCGAGATGAAAGATAATCCTTTTGCTGAATTTAATTATGCATTGAATGAGATAAGTGTATTGAAGACAGAACGTTCCTCTTTGTTGAAGGTTCATGCTTATATCGGGGAAGAATATCTCACCACATACTGGGCTGATGGCGTGATCGTGGCCACGCCTACCGGGTCTACTGCCTACTCGTTAAGTTGCGGGGGGCCGATCGTGGCTTTTGGTTGCGATAACTTGATCATAACTCCGGTAAGCCCGCATAATTTGAATATGCGTCCCTTGATTTTGCCTGGTAATGTGCAAATCCGTTTAAAAGTGGAGAGTCGTTCAGGAGACTTCATGTTGAGTGCTGATTCTCGTATGCAAAGAATGTCGGATAATCACGAATTATTTATATCTTCGGGCGATTTTAAAATGAATGTTGTGAAAATGCCTGATCATAGTTATTACGACACGTTACGGAATAAATTGAATTGGGGCGAGGACAAGAGAAACAAGAAAGATAAAAGTTGAAACAATTTTAAATAATAGGGTTAATTTTATTGGAGAGTGAAAAGTAATTTTCAATTTTCAATTTTCAATTTTCAATTAATTATGGATAAAGAGAATATACCGGAACACGTGGCAATTATTATGGATGGAAACGGAAGGTGGGCCAAAAGTCACGGTTTGGAGAGATGGGAAGGTCATAAAAAAGGAGTAGATGCGGTAAGAACAGCAATGGAGGCTGCCGGGGAGATCGGGGTGAAGTATTTGACTTTATATGCTTTTTCGATAGAGAACTGGAATCGTCCGAAGAAAGAGATAGACGTGTTGATGGGTTTGATGGTGGATGCTATTTTGGCTGAAACTGATAATTTGATGAGAAAACAAGTCCGGGTGAAGGCTATCGGGAATTTGTCGGATTTGCCGGAAGAGGTATATAACAAGTTACAGGGATTAATAACGAGAACGGCATCTAATACCGGGTTAACTCTAGTGTTGGCATTAAGTTATGGGGCAAGATGGGAGATTTTGACAGCGGCCAAGCGGATAGTTCAAGATGTGCGGGATGGCAAAATAGAAGATGTTGAGGCATTTACAGACGCAGATTTTTCCACTTACCTGACGACGTCGGGAATCCCTGATCCCGATTTATTGATCCGAACAAGTGGTGAATGTAGGCTTAGTAATTTCCTTTTATGGCAATTAGCGTATACTGAACTATATTTTCTTGATAAATTTTGGCCCGATTTTGAAAAAGAAGACTTATATTTGGCCATTCGTAATTTTCAAAAAAGAGAAAGACGATTCGGGTTAACCGGAGAGCAACTAAAAAAGTGACTCAGATGACAGGAAAAATAACGCTTTTATTAATCTTTATACTGTGTGTTTATGGGGCAAAGGCCCAAGTCGCAGATACGACACAACAATATGATATTTTTTATTCTTCGCCTAAAACTTACGAACTAGCTGGAGTGCGAGCTGTTGGGGGAGGGGAGAATTATGATGAGGATTATTTGGCACAGATGGCTGGATTGTCGATCGGGATGGCGGTACAGATTCCCGGAGAAACAATCACTCGTGCAATTAAGAGATTGTATGGGCATGGAATCTTTTCAGATGTATCTATTGCCATAGATAAGATCGAAGGAGATAAAGTTTATTTGGCTTTATATATAAAGGAGCGTCATAAACTTTCCAAGATTAATTATGTCGGGCTGAAAAAAGCAGAGGAGAATAAAATCAAAGAAAAGATGAATTTGTTACCGGGTGCCCAGGTGACAGATTTGATGAAGTCAAATCTAAAGATGCAGATCGAGAAGTATCTGAAAGAAAAGGGATATTATAACACGAATATCAGGATTATTCAACGTGATGATCCGGACCATAGTAATTTCGTGATCTTGGATGCTATCGTGGAGAAACATAATAAGATCAAGATTGACGAGATTATCATTACCGGAAATAAGTTAATGAAAGATGGTCGTCTGAAAGGTGCCATGAAGAAGACGAAAGAGAAATCTCTTCGTAATTTCTTCAAGTCGGCTAATTATATAGAAAAAAATTACGATGAAGATAAATTCCTTCTTGTTGATAAGTATAACGAGAAAGGTTTCCGGGATGCTGTGATCCTTTCGGATAGCGTGGTACAGATTTCACCTAAGCGGGTAAAAATTTATATTGATGTACAAGAAGGAAACAAATACTATTTCAATAATATTACATGGGTGGGTAACACCATTTATGGTTCAGATGTTTTGAGTGATGTGTTGAATATCAAGAAAGGTGATGTTTATAACAGTAAATATCTTGAGGAACGAATGACATCTGATGATGATGCTGTTTCTAATCTATATCAGAATAATGGTTACCTGTTCTCCCGGTTGGTTCCGGTGGAGACTATATCCGGAGAAGACTCCATTAACTTGGAAGTCCGGGTGGTTGAAGGTCCTCAAGCGACGATTAACAAAGTAATCATCAAAGGAAACAATCGAACGCACGAGCATGTAATTCGTCGGGAACTATATGTTTACCCGGGAGAATTGTTCAGTCGTGAGGATATTATACGAAGTGCCAGAGAGTTGGCGAATATGGGACATTTTGACCCGGAGCAGATTAAACCCGATTTGGCAAATGTGAATGCAGAGGCAGGAACGGCTGATGTCGTATTTGGTTTAGTTGAAAAAGCGAATGATAAAATCGAACTTTCCGGAGGTTGGGGAGCCGGTATGATCATTGGTTCTGTGGGATTGACCTTCACGAACTTCTCTATTCGTAATATATTTAATTGGGATTCTTACCGGCCTCTGCCGCAGGGAGATGGTCAGACGTTTAGTTTGAAGGCTCAGACGAATGGTAAATACTATACTTCTTTCAGTTTGTCTTTCCGTGAACCTTGGTTAGGTGGAAGAAAGCCGAATTCATTGAGTGTATCATTGTATTTCTCTCGGCAAACGGGATATTCCAGTAGTTACCGGAACTCTTATTATATGAGTAATACTTCTCAGATGTACGACTCTCGTCAGTTAATGTTGACTTACGGTCTTAGCGTGGGATTAGGACGACGAATTAACTGGCCGGATAACTGGTTTACGATGTATAATGAGATTTCGTTCCAGCGTTATCAGTTGAAGAATTGGCCGTATTATATCTTCAGTGATGGTAACTCTAATAACTTGTCTATCGCAACGGTTATCAAGAGAAGTTCTATTGACAACCCGCTGTTTACAAGAATGGGTAGTGAATTCACATTCTCATTGACATTGACTCCGCCGTATTCCTTGTTCTCAAACCGTCATTTCGAGGCAGAGAAGGATCAAGTGAAGTATAGATGGATCGAATATCATAAGTGGAAATTCAGCGGAAAGATTTTCATGCCGTTGACTCGTAGTGAGAAACGTCCGTTAGTGTTGTATGCTTCGGCACAGTACGGGTACTTGGGTTACTATGATAAGAACAAAAAATCTCCGTTCGAGGGATTCGAGATGGGTGGTGACGGAATGTCAGGATATAGCTTGTATGGTAGAGAATACGTGGGATTACGCGGTTATGAAAACGGATCATTGACTAATGCCGGTTCATCTTTTATTGCCCCGAAATCTTCAGATGCAAGCTTGTATTCCAAGTTCACGATGGAGTTGCGTTACCCGATTTCTTTGGCACAATCAGCAACGATTTATGCTTTAGGATTCTTGGAAGCAGGTAACTCTTGGTACGAGTTGAAAGATTTTGAACCCTTCAATTTGTACCGTTCTGCCGGCGTCGGTTTGCGTGTATTCCTCCCGATGTTTGGTTTGCTCGGTATTGACTGGGGATATGGATTTGACGATGTGCCGGGACGTAGTGGTGCTGGTGGTTCACAATTCCACTTCGTGTTAGGACAAGAATTTTAGAAATGGAGTGATTTAGTGATTGCAGGTTTCGTGATTTAATACAATCACATAATCGTAAATCACTGAATCTCTAAATAATTTTGAGCTTCTTTGCATACATTATGTATGTAGGCTAGGAAAAGGAATTTTATTTTATTACTTTTGTAGATCATTTTAAAGACAAACATTATGAAGAATACGTTGAAATTATTTGCTTTAGTAGCATTTATGTTTGCTGCTTTTGCTACTTCTGCTCAAACTGCAAAACCAATTAAGTTAGGTCATCTTGATGTTCAAAAGGTGATGACAAGTATGCCGGAGTTTAAAAAGGCACAGGATGATTTAGCAGCTAAGGAGCAAGAGATTAGAAAAGAATTGACTGCAATGCACGAGAATTATCAAAAATTGATGCAAGAATATCAGGCCAATGCTAAAACACTGACTGAATTAAGCCGTACAGCTAAAGAACAAGAAATTCAAGGATTGGCAGAGAGAATTCAAAACTTTCAACAATTAGCTCAAGAACAAATGGCTAAGACTCAGGAAGATTTATTAGCGCCGATTATTACTAAAATTCAAAATGCAGTTCAAGCCGTAGGCAAAGAAGGTGGTTTCACTTATATTTTTGCTGCAACTCCTAATTTTGGTCAAGGTGCATTATTGTACATGGCTGATAATAGTGAGGATGTGTTACCGCTGGTAAAGAAAAAATTAGGTATTCAATAATTTATATATATAATGAAATAAAGTCGCCCTTTGGGCGGCTTTTTTTTTGCATTCTTTGGGAATAAAAGGTATATTAGCAGCTATAAATTTAATATAATAGACATATGTCTTGTCCGATTGGGGTGTTTGATTCCGGATATGGGGGATTGACGATATTGAAAGATATTGTAAAAGAGATGCCTGAGTATGATTATATTTACTTGGGAGATAATGCCCGTACACCTTATGGAACTCGTTCTTTTGATGTTGTTTACAAGTACACGCGAGAGGCGGTTTTAAAGTTGTTCGGGATGGGGTGTAAGCTGGTTATTCTGGCCTGTAACACGGCCTCGGCGAAAGCACTACGGACGATACAGCAAGTCGATTTGCCCCAGATAGATCCTCAACGAAGAGTGTTAGGGGTTATTCGTCCCAGCGTCGAGGCTGTGGCGGATTTTACCGGGAATGGGCATATCGGTATCTTGGCAACTTCGGGGACCGTGGCGTCTGAGTCGTATTTGTTGGAGATTGCCAAAATTCATTCGGAGAAGGGATTTCTGGTCACGCAGCAGGCTTGTCCCATGTGGGTTCCGATCGTGGAGAATAACGAGATGAATTCTCCGGGGGCGGCTTTCTTTGTACAGAAGTATATAGATACAATTCTGCAAGCTGATTCGCAGATTGACACTCTCGTGTTGGCTTGTACGCATTATCCGTTGTTGAGAAGTGTTATTGACCGCTTTATTCCGGAAGGGATAACCGTCATCCAGCAGGGTGAAATTGTAGCACGAAGTTTGAAAGACTATTTGTGTCGACACCCGGAGATGGAACGAGAACTTTCCCGGGGGGGGCAGATTGAATTCTTGACCACGGAGAAAGGTGGAATGTTTGATAAGATGGCAGCGCTATTTATGCAGGCGGAAGTGACATCCCGGCATGTAGAACTGTAAAAATAGAGATTCAATAATTTAGAATTTAAAGTTTAGAATTTAGAATGAATGGAATCGCTGTCTTCTTCTATCTAAAATTTAAAATCTAAAATTTAAAATTGTTTTAGGTTATGGACGAGCAGGAAATGATTGAAACGGCTTTCGATGATTTGATAAAATCTTTGCGAAAGGGGACGACTGAGGAGAGTGTGAAAATGATTCGCAGGGCATTTGAATTTGCCCGGGAAGCTCATCAAGGAGTTAGACGTAAGTCAGGGGAACCTTATATATTGCATCCCTTGGCCGTGGCGAAGATTGCGGTAAAGGAGATCGGATTGGGTACGAAATCGGCTGTAGCTGCACTCCTGCATGATGTGGTGGAAGATACCGATTACACGGTGGAGGATATTGCCAATCTTTTTGGCCCTAAAATAGCTTCACTCGTTGACGGGTTGACGAAAATTAGCGAGGTTATGGGGTCTAATACGACCAAGCAGGCCGAGAGTTTTCGTAAGATGATTCTGACGTTAGCAGATGATGTGAGGGTAATTCTGATCAAGATTGCTGACCGTTTGCATAATATGCGAACGCTTGATTCCATGCCGGAACATAAACAAGTGAAGATAGCGAGTGAAACACTCTATATATATGCCCCCTTGGCGCATCGTATGGGATTGCATGCGATCAAGACGGAGTTAGAGGATTTGAGTCTGAAGTACGAGAATCCGGTTGAATACCAGGAACTGGAGAAACGAATTCATGATTACCGGGATGAACATACCGGTTTGTATCAGCAATTTATTGCTCCGATTCGGGAGCGTTTAACAGAGAGTGGGTATCATTATGATATAACAGCACGAACGAAAAGTGTCTATTCTGTGTGGTCCAAGATGCAGCGTAGGCACATTTCTTTTGAAGAGATATATGATTTGCTTGCCGTGAGGATCGTGTTCGATCCGAAGGATAATCAACCGGAGAAATGGCAATGTTGGAATATTTACTCGTTGATTACTGATATGTATAGTCCAAAACCGGAGAGAATCCGGGATTGGGTGAGTGTTCCGAAGGCTAATGGGTACGAGGCCTTACATCTTACCGTTATGGGGCCCGGGGGAAAGTGGATAGAGGTGCAGATTCGTTCCCGTCGGATGGATGAGATTGCCGAGAAGGGATTGGCTGCACACTGGAAATACAAGGGGGATAATGCCGAAGCGAGTAACGAGGTGGACAAGTGGTTGGCGGGTATCAAGGAGATGTTGGAGCAGCCGGGAACTGATGCGTTGGAATTTTTAGATGAATTTAAACTTAATCTTTTTGCCAAGGAGATCCGGGTGTTTACCCCGAAGGGGGAGATGAGAACACTTCCGAAAGGAGCTTCTGTTTTGGACTTTGCTTATGATATTCACACGGAGATCGGGAATTCATGTATAGGCGGTAAGGTGAATCACAAACTGGTCCCGATGAGTCATCGGTTACAGAGTGGCGACCAGGTTGAGGTGCTGACCAGCGATAAACAGAAGCCACAGAGTGATTGGCTTGATTTTATCGTTACTGCTAAGGCTCGGAATAATATACTTATGGTTTTCCGGAGAGAGAAAAAAGAGCAAATCCGTATCGGAACTACCATGTTTGAAAAATTGCTGGAAGATATGAAATTGCCTTTCGGGGCGGAAAATCTGAATAAGGCTTTATTACATTTGAAGTTGCAGCATAAAGATGATCTATACGTGAGTCTTGCTAAAGGACATTTGGACATAGAGGAGGTGCGTAAAGCCTTAAAGAAGAAGTCAGAAAATAAATTTGTCAAGTATTGGAAACTCCAGTTCTTCAAGAGCGACAAGGATAAGCCCGTGCCGGATAAAGAGAAAGAAGAAGAGAAGGGGAAAGTAATTAATGATATTATCGATGATGCTTCTGATTTTATCATTGCTCCGTGCTGTAACCCTATCCCGGGTGACGATGTTGTTGGCATGAAGATTGATGGGGATAAGATTACTGTGCATAAACGGAAATGCCCGGAGGCAATCCGATTGATGTCCAGTTACGGGGACAAAATTGTTCCCGTGAAATGGGTCAGTCACAAGATCATGTCTTTCCTTGCCGTGATCAAATTAAACGGTATTGATAGCATCGGAATCGTGAGTGATATTACGATGATTATATCAAAAGAGAGTAACGTGAACATGAGGACGGTGCATTTTGAAACCAAGGATGGGATTTTCGAGGGGATGATCCATTTGTACGTGCATAACACGGCCGACTTGAATAATTTAATGATGAAGATCGCGTCTCTGAAGGGAGTGGAGAACGTTTCTCGGGTAGAGAATTTAGATGTCTAAATTAAATTTTGTCTAAATAAAGATAGAACTTCGGATAATTATTGTAACTTAGCGATGTTGTAAATAGAATTAGCTTTGGACTCAATGGAAAAAATAAAGGAGACGGTAAAAGAGATTTTTACCACTTACCTGCAGCAGAAAGGGCATCGCAAGACGCCAGAGAGATACGCTATTTTAGATGAGATTTATTCTCATTCCGGGCACTTTGATATAGAATCCTTGTACGTATTTATGAAGAATAAAAATTACAGGGTTAGTCGTGCAACATTGTACAATACGATAGATTTGTTGTTGGAATGTAAGCTGGTGATCAAACATCAGTTCGGGAATAATATAGCTCAATTCGAACGAGCATACAATAACCGGAAACATGAACATATTGTATGCAAGGTGTGCGGGAAAGTGGAGGAATTCGCTGATTCACGGTTGGAAGAAATTGTCGAACACGTGGAAGAAAAGTATGATTTTACCGTTCATCATCATATGCTTTATATTTATGGTATTTGCAGCAATTGTAAGTTGGCAGGTAAGAAATAAATATTAATTTTGCACGTTTGTTTCATAAAAATATAGTATCAGATGAAAGTAGATGTATTGTTGGGATTACAGTGGGGAGATGAAGGTAAGGGAAAAGTAGTTGACGTGTTAACCCCGAACTATGATGTCGTGGCTCGTTTTCAAGGAGGGCCTAATGCAGGGCACACGCTTGAATTCGAAGGTCAGAAATATGTACTTCGTTCCATTCCATCCGGAATTTTTCAAGGAGATAAAGTCAATATCATCGGTAATGGTGTCGTGATCGATCCTGCTTTGTTTAAAGCGGAAGCAGAAGCATTGGCGGCGTCTGGTCATGATTTGAAAAAAAGACTTCATATATCCAAAAAGGCACATCTGATTCTGCCGACCCATCGATTTCTTGATGCTGCTTACGAGGCTGCCAAGGGTGATGCTAAAGTGGGGACTACCGGAAAAGGGATCGGACCGACATACACGGATAAAATTAGTAGAAACGGTGTTCGTGTAGGTGATATTCTACATGATTTCGATATAAAATATGCGAAGGCGAAGGCTCGTCACGAACAGATATTGAAAAGTTTAAACTTTGCTTACGATTTAGCGGTAGCGGAGAAAGAGTGGTTGGAAGGAATCGAATATCTGAAACAATTCGAGTTGGTGGATAGTGAACATGAGATTAACCGATTGCTGGATGATGAAAAATCCATTTTGGCCGAAGGGGCTCAGGGAACCATGCTGGATATAGATTTTGGTTCTTATCCTTTTGTAACCTCGTCCAACACGGTTTGTGCCGGGGCTTGTACGGGATTGGGTGTTGCTCCTCATCGTATCGGGGAGGTTTATGGTATCTTCAAAGCATATTGTACCCGCGTAGGTAGCGGACCATTCCCAACGGAACTGGAAAACGAAACGGGAGAAAAACTTTGTGAGTTGGGCCATGAGTTTGGAGCCGTAACTGGTCGTAAACGTCGTTGTGGATGGGTAGATTTGGTGGCGTTGAAATATGCTATCATGATTAATGGGGTAACCCAGTTAATCATGATGAAGAGTGACGTGCTGGATACTTTTGACACGATTTCTGCTTGTGTTGCTTACGAGGTGAATGGAGAAGAGGTTGATTATTTCCCGTATGACATTACGGAAGGAGTAAAACCGATCTATACCGAGTTATCGGGTTGGAAATGTGATATGACAAAAATGACTTCAGAGGATGAATTTCCGGAAGAGTTCAATAATTATTTGGCATTCTTGGAAGAGGAGACCGGGGTTCCGATCAAGATTGTATCTGTGGGACCGGATCGAGAACAAACGATTATTCGCTATATGGAGTAAAGAATATTTCGATAAAATAGAAAGACCGTCTTGCTGTTTGGGCAGGACGGTCTTTTTTCTTTATACAAGAGATTGTAGGTAATATACACCGATTCCGGCCAGATAACCGAGGATTGCAATCCAGGTGATGTGTTTCATGTACCACATGAAATTGATGCGTTCCATGCCCATAACGACGACTCCGGCTGCAGAACCAATGATTAGGATGCTGCCACCGATTCCCGAACAATATGCAAGGAGTTCCCAGAATGTTCCATCCGTCGTGAAATTCATGAGGTATGGTGATAAGGCACCGCTTGTGTGAGTCAAGGGATACATCCCCATGGCGGCAGCGACAAGTGGAACATTATCGATCACAGAGGAAAGAAAACCTATGATCATGTTTATTAGATAAACGTTGTGTATTTTGTCATTTAAGAACGTGGACATTTGGTCAAGTATGCCTGCTATTTGTAAGGCAGCGACAGCCATAAGGATTCCCAAGAAGAATAGGAGGGTGCTGTAATCAACTTTTGTAAGTATGGATGGAATCCGGTGTATCTTTTCCGGGGAAAGGTTTCTTTTTCGATTATAGAGAATTTCCGTGTATGTCCACACGGCTCCTAAGGCTAGCATGATTCCCATGAATGGGGGGAGATTCGTGAATTCTTTAAAAACAGGAACGAATAGGAGGCTGGCAATACCGATGCTTAGGATTGTCATTTGTTCTCTGCGACTGATGGCTAAGGTTGTGTTCGTGTTTGTTGCTTGTTGAGGCTGTGTTTCTCCTTGTAACCGGAAAGTCATGATGACCAATGGAATAATTAATGAAATCAGGCTTGGAAGGAACAGATGGCGGATAACATTCAGAGAGGTTATGTTGTCATTAATCCAAAGCATAATCGTGGTAACGTCTCCTATCGGGGTCCATGCTCCACCTGCGTTTGCGGCAATAATAACGATACTTCCGAATATCCATCGTTCTTGTTGCTCGTTAACTAGGCGGCGAAGTAACATGATCATGACAATGGCTGTGGTTAAGTTGTCGAGTACAGAAGACATGATAAAAGTAATCAAGGCAATGATCCACAATAATTTTCGTTTATTGCGTGTGGTGATATGGTTCGTGATCAAGGTGAACCCGTTGTGGGTGTCAATCCATTCCACGATTGTCATGGCCCCGAGCAGGTAAAATAAAATCTCGGCGGTATCTCCGAGGTGGTTAATAATTTCATTGTCAGTATGTGGGATGAAAGTCCATAATAGTATTCCTAGAAGGAGTGCTATGGCACTTTTACTGATTCCGGTCTGATGTTCGAGGGCGATCAGAATGTAGCCGCTAATAAATAGAATTACGAGTAATAATGTCATGTCTTGTTGTTGGGTTAATGAAGTTTTTCAATCGTATTGTATCTTTCATACGCAATTTTGCGTAGATTGGTTTATCTTTGTGTGAAGATAAGAATAGAGTAAAGTAGATACGGATATGATGACATGGGATTTTTTCTTTAGGTTATTAGTGGCCGGAGTTTTAGGGGCCATCATAGGTTTGGATCGTGAATACCGGGCGAAGGAGGCGGGATTTAGGACTCATTTTCTGGTGGCCTTAGGTAGTGCGCTTTTTATGATCGTGTCAAAATACGGTTTTTGGGATATTCTTGGAAATACGGGGATCGGTCTTGACCCGAGTCGTATTGCGGCTCAAGTGGTGAGTGGTATCGGTTTTTTGGGAGCGGGGACTATTATTATCCAGAAGTTATTCGTGAGAGGATTGACCACGGCTGCCGGGATATGGGCTACTTCTGCCATTGGACTTGCAGTTGGAGCCGGACAATATTGGCTGGGAATCAGTGCGATGTTGTTGACTTTGTTGGGGTTGGAAGGTTTAGGATATATTTTCCAAAGGATTAGCCAGAGAAATGTATTGTTAATATTTACGACAACAAGTCAAGAGGTAATCAAGGAGGTTACCGATGAGATAAAGCGTAAAAAGCATACGATCAGTTCTTACTCTACCGAGTCGTCCAAGTTGGGAGATATGACTACTTACCGGGTGACGATGGTTATTCGAACCCATAAGACTGGAGATGAAACTTTGCTATTCCAGTTTATACAGCATTTGCCGGATGTGATGATTGATCGGATGGAATAAAAAAAGCGACCTAAGGTCGCTTTTTATTTAATTTCCATGTTTGGAGTGTAGTTTCAGTCGCATCAGACGAAGATCTTCTTCAGAGTAGTCGCCTTCGAATTCATCATAGGCATCTCCAATATTGTCGCTTTTGGCTTCCATGAAGTAGTCCATGATTTCTTGTTGTTGTTCTTCATCCAGAATTTGGTTGATGTAGTAATCAATGTTAAGTTTGGTCCCGGAGAAAACGATGGCTTCCATTTCTTTGATCAGTTCTTCGAAGGTAAGGCCTTCTGCGGAGGCAATGTCTTCCAGATCAATTTGGCGGTCAATATTTTGAATGATATATACTTTGAATTTCGATTTGTTGGCAACAGTTTTAACCACCAAGTCTTGCGCTCTTTCGATCTCGTTGTCTTCAACGTATTGTTTGATTACCTCTACGAATTCCTGTCCGTATTTTTGAGCTTTCCCTGTGCCTACACCCTGAATGTTGGCCAGTTCTTCCAACGTGATCGGGTAGTTGGTACACATATCCTCTAGGGACGGATCTTGGAAAATCACGTACGGTGGCAGATTGTTCTTCTTGGCAATCTTTTTCCGTAAATCTTTCAGGATGGCAAATAAGGTGTTGTCGAGTGCTGATACTCCCCCTTTTTCCTGAAGTTTCTCTTCTGATTCTTCAAAATTATGATCTTCCATCAGCATAAAGTCTTTAGGTTCTTTTAAAAATTCGTGGCCCTTTTCAGTTAATTTTATGACCCCGTATTGTTCAATATCTTTTTCTATATAATTAGCAATTAAAGCGCGTCTGAATACCATATTCCAGAACTGTGCGTTCTTTTCAGAACCGACACCAAAAGATTCCAGTTCATCATGATGATACGATTTTATCATAGAATCGGTTTCCCCGAGAAGAATATTTACCATATGGTCCACCTTGAATTTCTCTTTTACTTCAAGGATGGCATTTAAGGCATCGATTAAGTATTCTTTTCCTTCGAATTCTTTCTTCGGGAACAGGCAGTTGTCACAGGCCCCGCAATTTTCTTCATCATAGTTTTCACCGAAGTAGTGTAACAGTACTTTTCTGCGGCAAAGAGAAGTTTCCGCGTAGGAAACGGTTTCCATGAGAAGTTGTTTCCCGATTTCCTGTTCGGCAATCGGTTTACCCTGCATGAACTTTTCCAGTTTTTGGATGTCTTTGTAGCTGTAAAATGTCAAGCAATATCCTTCACCTCCGTCCCGTCCGGCTCTTCCAGTCTCCTGGTAATATCCCTCAAGACTTTTCGGAATATCATAATGGATGACGAATCGTACGTCCGGTTTGTCAATACCCATACCAAAAGCGATTGTTGCCACGATGACATTGACTTCTTCCATTAGGAATTTGTCTTGATTGGCACTACGGGCCGAGGCATCCATCCCGGCGTGGTAGGAAGCAGCCTTGATTCCGTTCACGCAAAGGACTTCCGTGAGTTCTTCCACTTTTTTACGGCTCAGACAGTAGATAATACCTGATTTGCCTTCATTGTTTTTAATGAATTTGATAATATCTTTTGTCGGGTCTACCTTCGGACGAACCTCGTAATAAAGGTTGGAACGGTTAAAGGAAGACTTGAACACTTGGGCATCCAGCATATCCAGGTTTTTCTGAATATCGTGTTGGACTTTCGGGGTAGCGGTTGCCGTTAAAGCGATAATCGGTGCTTTTCCGATTTGCTCCACGATCGGTCTGATCTTGCGATATTCGGTACGGAAATCGTGTCCCCATTCTGAAATACAGTGTGCTTCGTCCACCGCGAAGAAGGAGATGCGTACTTTTCGTAAGAATTCAATATTACTTTCTTTGGTCAGTGACTCTGGGGCTACATATAATAGTTTTGTTTTACCACTCAACACGTCTTCTTTCACTTTTAGAATATCACTTTTGCTAAGAGACGAATTCATGAAGTGGGCAACTCCCTCCGATGCGCTGAACGAGCGCATTGCATCAACCTGGTTTTTCATTAAAGCAATTAGCGGTGATATCACTATTGCTGTTCCGTCAAGTATTAAGGCTGGTAACTGGTAACATAAAGATTTTCCTCCCCCTGTTGGCATCAGTACAAACGTGTTGTTTCCGGCGAGGACGTTCTTTATTATCTGCTCCTGGTTCCCTTTGAAGTTATCAAAGCCGAAATACTCTTTTAATTTAGCATGTAAATCTATTTGCAATCCCATTGTTTTTTTAATTTTCACACACCCCATTTTTACACGGGTGCGCAAATTTATAACTTAATTTGTTTCTACAAACAAAATCTTCTATAATAAATCTATCATCACTCGTTTTTGAGCTATCATAAAAAATGATACTTTTGTCCCTAGTAAAGTTATAGCAAAAAATGATAAGTGCAATAGTTTTTTTCTTTTTTTGCTTTAAGGACGACTTTTGAATGAATATTTATAATTAGATAGTCATGGTAGATATAAAATCGGTTGCGCGCAAAGTGATTCAAGATGAGACAGTAGCTATTCAAAATTTGATAAACTACATAGATGATGATTTTGAGGCGGTCGTTAGATTAATTTATGAAAATAAGGGGCGGGTGATTATCACTGGTATTGGAAAAAGTGCAATTATTGCGACAAAAATCGTGGCAACGATGAATTCCACCGGAACTCCGGCTGTGTTCATGCACGCTGCGGATGCGATTCATGGTGATTTGGGAATGATTCGGGAAGAGGATGTGGTAATTTGTGTTTCTAAGAGTGGAAACACTCCGGAAATAAAAGTTTTGATCCCGTTGATTCGGAATAACGGAAATAATAATATCGTGGCAATGGTGTCAAATACGGACTCTTTTCTGGCTAAGAACTCGCTTTATGTGCTGAAAGCGAAAGTGGAAAAAGAGGCTTGTCCTTTAAATTTAGCTCCGACAAATTCAACTACGGCACAGTTAGTGCTGGGAGATGCATTAGCAATGTGTTTGGTAGAGTGTCGCAGTTTCTCAAGTAGGGATTTTGCGAGATTCCATCCGGGCGGAAGTTTAGGAAAGCGTTTGTACACGCGGGTGTCGGATGTTTACGATGGAACGAATCGGCCTTGCATTACGAGAGAAGCGGGAATCCGCCCCGTAATCTTGGCCATGTCGAAAGGACGTTTGGGAGCGGTGGCTATCGTGGATGGGGAAGAACGTTTGGAAGGAATTATCACGGATGGTGACTTGCGGCGGATGATGGAGAAATACGATGATGTGGACGGGTTGACGGCAAAGGATGTCATGTCAAAATCTCCCAAGACAATATCGGAGGACGAACTGGCGTATAATGCCTACCGGATGATGGAACAGAATAGTATCACTCAACTGGTTGTTGTTGATAAAGATCGTCATTACAAAGGAATGGTACACATACACGACATATTGCGTGAAGGAGTGGTTTAATGTATGATTTGTGGTTGATGATTTATGATGAGGTATTATCTTCATCTTGAATGGTTGTTCCTGATCTGAAATCGTGAATCTGAAATCGTAAATTTTTTTTGTAATGAAATATTTGAAGTTGTGTTTTGTCTTGTTGTTATTGGCGTGGGTGTCTGTTGCAGAGGCGCAGACAACGAAGGTTCGAGGAAAAGTAGTGGATGCAGAAACGGGGGAACCGATGCCATTGGTGAGTATCGTGTTTGTGGGTACCACGATTGGGGTCACGACTGATTTCGATGGGAATTATGATATTGAGACACGGGAGGAGGTCAGCGAAATTATGGCATCTTTTGTCTCTTATGAACGCCAGACCGTGGCTGTCAAGAAAGGAGCTTTCAACACGATTGATTTTAAACTGGTACCGATTGTGACTCATTTAGACGAGGTGAAGGTAAAACCCGGAGAGAATCCGGCTCACGCGATCTTGCGGAATATTTCAAAGAATAAGAAAAAAAATAACCCGGCCGAGAAGGAATCGTACAGTTATACCACTTATACGAAGATGGAACTGGATATTGCGAACATGAAACCGGAGTTTAAAAATAAGAAGTTACAGAAAAATTTCGGATTTATTTTCCAGTACATGGACACTTCGGCCATCACGGGAAAGGCCTATTTACCCGTGATGATTTCCGAGGCTTCGGCGGATTATTACTATCGTCGTTCTCCTAAATTATCAAGAGAGATCGTGAAAGCGAGCCGGATTTCGGGTATCGAGGAGGATTACAGTCTGGCCCAGTTCACGGGGCATCTACATGTGAATGTCAACTTGTATGATAATTACATTAATATATTCGAGGTGAATTTCGCCAGCCCGTTGAGCGAACACGGGTTGATGTATTACAAGTATTTTCTGGTGGATAGTGTTCAGAAGGAGGGGCGAAAGATATACAAGATCCGTTTTCACCCTAAAGGAAAGTCAACCCCGGTATTTGACGGGGAGGTAAATATTGACTCGACGACATGGGCGTTGGAATCTGCCCGGTTGAGAATGGCGAAAGGGTTGAATGTGAATTGGATTCGGGATTTGGCTATCGAGAACACGAACGAGTTGATAAACGATTCCACCTGGTTTTTAAAACAGGACAAGATATTGGCCGATTTTACCGTGCAGATGAAGGATTCGTCCAAGTTAATCTCGTTTATGGGACATCGTCAGATAGACTACTCTAATGTGCGGGTAAATGAGGATATTCCTACCGAGATACAGAAGTTGGATAATGATGTGATCATTAATAAGGATGTACTTCAAAGTGATGAAAATTACTGGCAATCGGTGCGTCCTTACGAGTTAAGTGAAAAAGAGCAGAATATATATAATATGGTGGACTCGATTAAGAATGTCCCGCTATATAAAAATATATACGATATTATCCAAACAGCTCTGTTGGGATATTATAACACGAAATATATTGGTTTCGGACCTTATTATAAGTTGGTCAGTTTTAACAAGCTGGAGGGGTGTCGTTTTCAACTGGGGGTGAAGACCACGAGTGATTTCAGTAAACACGTGCGACTTTCCGGGTATGGGGCGTACAGTACGAAAGACGGGGAGTTTAAAGGAGGCGGGACTGTCGAGTATATCTTTAATAATCAACCGACTTCTAAGTTGACTTTTAGCGGGAAACATGACGTGTTGCAGTTAGGGGCGAGCGAAAATGCCTTTACCACGGGTAATATATTAAGTTCCATCTTTTCTAGGGGAAATAATGAAAAGTTGACGTTGATTAATTCATTTGACGTGCATTACGAGAAAGAGTGGTGGCAGGGATTTTCGAATTCTTTTGCCTTGGAATACCGCCAGATGTTCCCCACTAAATACGTTGATTTTGTCCGCCCGAACGGGGAGGTCGTGGATCAGATTCATACCACTCAGTTCCGTTTAGGAACGCGTTTGTCCAGAAATGAGATTGTCGTGCGGCAGACCTTTGATAAAGTTTCCATGGGGTCGGATTTCCCGATCGTAGGAATTGATTTGGTAGCAGGGTTGAAAGATATATTGAACGGAGATTACGAGTATTACCGTCTGGAATTGTCCGTGAAACATGATTTTAATATTGCCCCGTTAGGGTACAGTGATATTATGTTATCCGGGGGAAAGATATTTAACAAGGTTCCTTATCCGTTGTTGAAGTTACACGAGGGGAATGCCACCTATTTTTATGATCCTTACGCTTTCTCTTGTATGAATTTCTACGAGTTCGCATCCGATCTATGGGGAGCCGTGTTCTGGGAGCATCATTTTAAAGGATTTTTCTTGAGCAAAATTCCGTTGATGAAACGGCTGAAATGGCGAGAGGTAGCAACGGTGAAAGCCTTGTGGGGTACGTTGTCGGATAAGAATAACGGTAGTCTGCCTAACACGGATGCTATTTTCCGGTTCCCGGAGGGGATGTCCTCCGTGTCAAAGCCTTATATAGAAGCCGGAGTCGGTATTGAGAATATTTTCCGTTTTATCCGGGTAGATGCCATCTGGCGGTTAACGCATCGCGGGGATCGTTCGGGGCAGGATGTGGATAATTTCGCTATCAATTTCTCGTTACATCTAAATTTCTGATATTTTTCAATTTTCAATTTTCAATTTTCAATTGTAAAAGACTATCTTAGCGCGGTAAAATAGTAAGATATGAAATTAAGAGCTGAGGACTTAGTAAAAAAATACAAGAGCCGTACGGTGGTAAAAGGAGTTTCCGTGAACGTGGAACAAGGGGAGATCGTCGGGTTATTGGGACCGAACGGGGCAGGAAAGACCACGTCATTTTATATGATAGTGGGATTGATTAAACCGAATGGGGGACGTATTTTCTTGGATGACACGGAGATCACGACAGAACCCGTGTATCGTCGTGCCCAGCTTGGAGTGGGGTATCTTGCCCAGGAAGCTTCCGTGTTTCGGCAGTTGAGCGTGGAGGATAATATCAAGGCCGTTTTGGAGATGAGTAATTTACCGAAGGATTACCAGCGTCACCGCTTGGAGGAGATGCTGGATGAGTTCGGTTTACAGCATATTCGCAAGAGCAAGGGAATTCAATTATCGGGAGGTGAGCGTCGGCGTACGGAGATTGCGCGGGCTTTGTCGATTGCCCCGAAGTTTATCCTGTTGGACGAACCTTTTGCCGGTGTGGACCCGATTGCCGTGGAGGATATCCAGAGTATCGTGATCAAGTTGAAGGAGAAAAATATCGGGATTCTGATCACGGATCACAACGTGCAGGAGACATTATGTATCACCGATCGGGCTTATTTGTTGTATGACGGGCGGATTTTACAATCCGGCTCTGCGGAGGATTTGGCTAATGATCCGGAAGTTAGAAGGGTTTATCTGGGAAAAAACTTTGAATTACGCAGGAAAAAATAAAAAAACGGTCAAATCGTTTTGCTTTTCACGAAAAAGCAATATATTTGCACCGTCAAAATAGCAAGCGGGCGTGGCGAAACTGGTAGACGCACTAGACTTAGGATCTAGTGCCGCAAGGCGTGGGGGTTCGAGTCCCTTCGCCCGCACTTGAAGAGATGGCCGCCTTACAATGAGGTGGCCTTTTTGTTTGTTTTATCAATTATTGTATTATCATAGAGAAGTATGAATGTAACAAAGAACCAAATCGACGATCTTAATGCAACCATTAAGATTCAATTGGATAAGGATGATTACGCAACTCGCGTGAGCGACGCGTTGAAAGATTACCAGAAGAGAGCGGTGATTGATGGTTTCCGGAAAGGAAAGACCCCTTTCGGGATTATCAAGAAAATGTACGGTAAAGCCGTTTTGATTGAGGAGATCAACAAGTTGATCGGAGAGAGTTTGTCTAATTATATCCAAGAGAACGATTTGAATATCTTGGGTGAACCACTTCCGAGTGAGACGGAACAGAAAGAGTTGAATCTGGACGAGGAAAGTTTCGAGTTCGTTTATGATATTGCTTTGTCTCCTGCGATGAATGTGAAGTTAAGCAAAAGAGAGAAAGTTCCTTATTACATCATCAAGGTGGATGATGAAATGATAGACAAACAGATTGAAAGCATCTGCAAGAGTAATGGCGAATTGACCCCGGTTGACACGATTGAGGGATCAGAATACGTGAAGGGTGAGTTGATCGAGTTGGGAGAAGATGGAAAACCGAAAGAAGGTGGAATTCATGTTGAGGATGCCTCTTTATCTGTTGAACACATGAAAGATGAAGAGCAGGTGAAAATCTTTACCGGTAAGCAGGCTGGAAACGAGGTGATTTTCAATCCGTCAAAAGCTTATCCGAATAAAACGGATTATGCCGCTTTGTTACAAGTAAGCAAGGAAGAAGCCGAGCATATTACTTCTGATTTCTGTTTTATCATCAGCGAGATCAAACGTTACGTTGAGGCAGAAGTAAATCAGGCTTTATTTGATAAAGTTTACGGGGAAGGTAATGTGAAGAGCGTTGAGGAGTTCCGTGCCCGCGTGAAAGAAGACTTGGCTAAACAGTTCAAAGCTCATAGCGAGTACCGTTTGACGGTAGACGCTCGTGACAAGATGTTGAAGAAAAACGAGGATGTGGTTCTTCCGGAGACATTCTTGAAACGCTGGATGTTGGCTACCAATAAAGAATTGACCCAAGAGGCTGTCGATAAAGATTTCGATTCTTACCGGGATGAATTCAAATGGCAGTTGATCAAGGGGGATATGATCAAGGAAAATAGTATAAAAGTTGAAGACGAAGATATGAAGGCTGTTGGGCGTGAAGTTGCCGCCGCTCAATTACAACAATACGGATTGTACGGTTTATCTGACGAGCAATTGGATGGTTTTGCCGTTCGTTTGCTTGAGAATGAGAAACAACGTGCCAGTCTTTACGACCGTGCATTGGAAAATAAGATTTTCAGTGTTATTAAGGAGGGCGTGAAACTGGAAGAACAAGAAATATCCATGGACGATTTCGGCAAATTGTTCGAAAAGTAATTAAGACCATATAATGGTGACCCCGTCTCGTTGAGGCGGGGTTATTTTTTTACCTGAAAGTTTGTCGGAAATGTTCCTGTGATGCTCCGTACTTTCGCTATAGTTCCACTATAGTTTCGGTAAGAGGTTAACGATAGGTCAACGAAAGGTTATCGATGTTTACAGTTGATTCTTTGTCGTGTTTTTACTGATGTTTGATTGATATATTAACGAGACACCGGTGTAACTTACCAGTAATATATATGCGAGTTACTTGAAATATGGGAAAGCGGAAAATCGGTTGGGAAATAAGAAATGGACATAAAAAAAGCTATCCTTCAAGGATAGCTTTATATCAGTAATTCAAGATTCTTATTTCATGTTCAATTTGGCACGAGTGATGTACTTTTCGATGTCACGGGCTTCGTATGAAGCGGGGAATTCTTTTTCCAATCTTTCGTACATGTTCAACGCACTTTTGTAGTCGTTTGCTTTTTCGAAAGCAAGTCCGGCTTTCATCATGATCACCGGGGTTGTAGCCATATTGGTCGTTCCGGTAGTTGCTTTTTGATAATAGCTGGAAGCTTTTTTGAAATCGCCTAACTGCATATAAGCGTCACCCAAATTTGCCGTTACCATACTGGAGAAAATTACATCATCAGAAGAAAATTTTTCCAAGTGTTTGATGGCGTTTTGGTTGTCTCCCAAGTGTAAATAGCAGATTCCCGCATAATAGTTAGCTAAGTTTCCGCTGGGAGTAGAGCTGTATTTGTCAATGATCTCCAAGAAACCGGGAGCGTTTCCATCACCGTTAAGAGCCATGTTGAAAGAATCTTTTTCAAAAAGGTTCTCGGCAACAAACATTTGTTTCAGCGCTTCTTGTTCCATCGGGGCCTTGTAGAATCTGTAATATCCCAAGATTGCACCTACCACGATGATAATAACGAGTACACCTCTTACCAATAATTTTTGATTTTTCTCGATAAATTGTTCGGTCGAAATCGTGGCTTCTTCAATTTGTTCAAAGCCATCCGCACGTTTCTGTTTCTCTTTTGACATGTTTATATGTTTTTTGTTATTTACTTTTCTTATTCCTAGACGTATCGCTTGTCAACGTGCAAAATTAATTTTTTTTTTGATACCAAAAGGGGCTCCACGAAATTTTATGCAAAAAATTATCTGTCTGGCGGATTATATCCTTCTTTTCCTTACTTTTGGTCATCTGTTTCACGTCCGCGTTGGAACTTGTTGCTTGTAACCACTAACAGTTGAAGTGAATGATTTTAAAGAACTTGAATATTGTCAACTATAAGAATATCGCCGAGGCGAGTGTCACGTGTAGTCCCCGGTTTAATTGTTTTATCGGGAATAACGGTGTGGGGAAGACTAATGTTCTGGATGCCGTGTACCAGTTGTCGATGTGTAAAAGCTATTTCAACTTGCCTGATGTGCAGAATATACGTCACGGGGAGGCTTTTTTCGTGATTGAAGGGCAATATGATTACGGGGAGGAGGAGATTGACGTGTACTGCGGGGTGAAGCGGGGGCAGAAGAAGATTTTTAAAAAGAATAAAAAGGCTTATACCCGGCTTTCTGATCATATCGGGTTGTTACCGTTAGTTATTATTTCACCCGCGGATGTGGTGTTGATTGATGGTGCCAGCGAGGAGAGAAGACGTTTTATTGACGGGGTGATCAGCCAGTGTGATAAGGAGTACCTGCAATTGTTGATCCGCTATAACCGGGTGTTGATGCAGCGAAACAGTTTTTTGAAGGAATATGCGGGGCGATCCATTGATGCGGATATGTTGTCCGTGTGGGACGAACAACTTGCGGACAGCGGACGTGTCATTCTTGAACGGCGTAGGGCTTTTGTGTCCGAGTTGGAGGGGATGTTTCAGGTGTATTACGACCGGGTTTCGTTGGGAAGGGAAAAGGTTATGTTGGAATATTCGACGACTATAAAGGATGATGATTTCCCGACTTCATTACGTGGTAGTTTCGAGCGGGACCGGATATTGACTTATACGACAGTGGGTGTGCATCGGGATGATTTAAACTTGAGCCTAGAAGGGTATCCCGTGAAAAAATTGGGTTCCCAAGGACAGAAGAAGAGTTTCCTGACAGCGTTGAAGTTGGCACAGTTTGCTTACTTGGTGAAACAGAAGGGGGTGAAGCCATTGTTACTGTTGGATGATATTTTTGATAAGCTGGATGCTGACCGGGTAAGCCAAATCATTCAAATTGTTTCAAGCACGGACTTTGGTCAGGTTTTTGTTACAGATACCAATCGTGAACATATTGACGAAATTTTGCAACAACATGCCATGGAATACAAGATATTTCATGTGGAGAGAGGTGAAGTGATGAATTTGTGATTAATTTACGATTTATGATCCTATGATTAAAATGTGTTAGTTGGTGAGAAAGAATCACCTAATCGTAAATTATAAATCACTAAATTTAGTGGAATCTAAAATTTAAAATCTAAAATAGTTGGGGTTGTTTAGAAAATCGTATTTTTGTAGAACGAATTTAATTGTAAAATCATAATAAATAGGAATATTTTGAAGCAGGGTAAGACGTTGACAATGGATGAACTGGTAAATCTTTACTTGGAGCAGATGGGCTTATCCCGTCAGTTCAAAGAGAGGGAGGTGTGCCAGGTTTGGCCGGATGTCGTGGGGGGAATGATTGCTTCCCGGACGAAAAGTTTACGGATTTCAGAAGGAAAAGTGTTCGTGAGTTTCACTTCTTCTGTGGTAAAGAACGAGATTCTGATGGTGAAAGAGGGACTAATAAAAGCCTTGAATGACCGGGTCGGGGATCATGTTGTGAAAGATATTGTGGTGTTCTAGGGATGGAACATTTAATAAGGATATAGATGAAATTAATTGATACGAATGATTTTTTGCTTGGCTCTCATGGGTTGAACCGGTTTCGGGAAAGTCTGGTATCCAAGTTGGTGATGTATATTTTGAGGTTGCATAAACTGGATAAGTTGAACGTGAAGGTGAATGATGACGATCCGGAAGTTCTTTTGGATAGTTTGATCGAGGCTCTGGGGGTGACGATCGACGTGAGCAAGGAAGATTTGGAGAAGATTCCCAAAGAGGGTACTTTTATCACGGTTTCCAATCACCCGTTCGGGGGATTGGATGGAATCGTGCTGGTGCGTTTGCTGTGCAAGTTGCGTCCGGATTACAAGATCATGTCTAATTTCCTTTTGAAGAAAATAGTTCCGTTACAGGATTATATCTTGGGGTTGGACCCGGAGGAGAGCAAGAAGGATTCGAATATGCGAGTGATTAAAGAGGCAATACGTCATGTCATTGACGGAAAACCTTTGGGGATATTCCCTGCCGGGGAGGTTTCTTCTTATCAGGCTGATTCGAATCACGTGGAAGATAAGGAGTGGGATTCTTCGGTGTTGAAGCTGGTGAAGATGGCGAAAGTGCCGGTCATCCCGATTTATTTTAAAGGGTCTAACAGTTTGTTGTTTTATTTGCTGGGAATGATTCACCCGGTATTGAAAACGATTAAATTGCCTTCCGAGTTATTGAATAAGAAAAACCGGGTGGTGAAGTTAAGAATCGGGAATCCGATCAGCGTGGAAACTCAGAATACTTTCCACGATATAGCCCAGTATGGCAAATTTTTGCGGGCGAAAACCTATTTGTTGGGATCTGCGTTAGAAGTAAAGAAGTTTTTTATTAAATCACAAAAAGCAATGCCTAAAGCAGAACCGGTTGCAGCAGAGACAGAGAGTGCGGTATTAAAGAAAGAAATCGAGGGTATCGCTGAAGATTACTTGTTGTTTAACATGAAAAATTACGATATATATTGTTCTCCTTCCGTGAAGATTCCGAATGTGTTGAACGAGATCGGGCGTTTGCGGGAAGTTACTTTCCGTGCGGTGGGTGAAGGTACGAATCGTAGTATTGACTTGGATGAATATGATCTTTATTACTATCACCTGTTTATTTGGGACCGGGAAGAGGAGAAAATTGTCGGGGCTTATCGCGTGGGGAAAGGAAAGGAGATTGTTGACCGTTACGGGATGAAGGGATTTTATATCAATTCGTTGTTTAAGATGCGGAAAGAAATGTTACCCGTGTTGTACGAGTCGATCGAGCTGGGACGTTCTTTTATTACGGAGGAGTACCAGCGTAAACCGCTCCCCTTGTTCATGTTGTGGAAAGGTATTCTTTATTTCTTATTGAAGAACCCTGAGTATCGTTATCTGATCGGTCCGGTGACCATCAGCGGGAAGTACACGGAAGTATCGAAAGAGCTGATTATGCGTTTTATCCAGGAAAATCATTATAGTCATGAACTGGCGAAATATGTGATCCCTCGTTCCAAGTATCAAGTACATTCAGAAGAACCCGGGGTACAGGTAATGTTGGATGCTGCCCAAAAGGATATATCCGTGCTGGACAAGATGATCGGGGATATCGAGCCATCGAGCGATAAGTTACCGGTCTTACTGAAGAAATATATTTCGTTGAATGCCAAGATTATCGGTTTTAATATCGATCCTAAGTTTAATATGTGCTTGGATGGTTTACTTATTTTAGATATTTTTGACGTGCCGATGAAGACGATCGAGTCGTTGTCAAAAGAGATAAATGATGACACGATATTGAGTCGATTTTCCTCGGATAGTGTGGAACTGTAAATTTCCGATAGAATAACATGTACGATATTTTGTATCTTTTCAAGGGAATGTTGGTTGGTTTAATGGTGTCAATACCATTAGGTCCGATGGGTGTATTAATTATCCAGAAAACCTTGCATAAGGGTGCGTTATCAGGTTTTATTGCCGGAATGGGAGCTGCCTCTGCGGATTTCTTTTACGCTTCGGTGGCGGCATTCGGGTTGGGATACGTGATAAATACCGTGCAGACTCATGAGCTATTATTACAAATTATCGGTGGGATTTTTCTTCTGTGTATCGGGTTAAAAATTTATTTTGATAACCCGATTCGCCAGATCCGTCAACGACGTCAGGGCCGGGTGAGTAAGACCGGGTTGTTGGGTGATTATCTTTCATTGTTTTTCTTGACGGTTTCCAATCCGATCACGGTGGTCGTTTTTATGGCTGTTTTTGCCGGAATGTCCGTTTTCGGGGAATCTTCTTCTATGCTGGGGGAGTTGTTGGTGGTGATCGGGGTGTTGTTAGGCGGTGGCGTGTGGTGGTACACGCTCTCGACTTTGGTAAATATCTTTCGTAAGAAGTTCCGGTTACGCGTGTTAATCACGATTAACCGAGTTTCCGGGTTAGTTATCACGATTTTGGGTGCGCTGGTTATTTTAGCCGCTTTCGCTCCTTTTAAAAATCTGGTGATTCATTGATTACTCGGTTCGGATTTTGAATTTAATTTTCCGTTCTTGATTGAAAATGCCGGGAGTCCCCCCAGACCCCGTAGGCTACTTTACAGCCGCTTTTCAGGATACTTTCTTCCAGTTTGTGCATGGATTCCGCGGCACCCTCGTGGGTTCCCGGTTTATTCTCGTAAAGTTTATAAAGGGTGCGGTTCGTTGTGGGAGTGATGTTTGGCATCACCACGTTTGCCCCGATTTCCAGCGCTTTTTCTCTCCCGGCAGGTTCAATGGCCTGGAGGGCCGTGGTGGCAGCGATGTTAATGTCCGGCATGAGAATCCGGAGGGCGGCGACCATGTGAATGGACAGACGCAATCTTTCCTGGAGGGAAAGGAGTAGATGACGATACTCGTACAAAGGGGTGGCATGGTGTTCCAGGTAAGGCCCCATACCTACCATATCGATGTCCATGGATTGTAGGAATAGTAAGTCATTTGCTAGGTCGGTGATCGTTTGAAAAGGCAATCCGATCATCACTCCGGTTCCTGTCTGATACCCGCAGCGTTGCAGGCTTTCCAGGCATCTCAATCGGGTAGTGTGAGAATGGAGCGGGTTGTTCGGGTGAATCTTGGCATATAATTCGGGATTGGATGTTTCGATGCGCAACAAATAACGATGTGCTCCGGCATCTTTCCAGCGCTTGTAAGAGTCTTCCGTTTGTTCTCCCAGCGAAAGGGTGACGCCTAGCTCGTTGTTACTGTTCTTTTTGATTTCTTGCAATAAACGGGTAATTCGATCTACAAATGCTTTATCGGAACGTTCGCCACCCTGTAACACGATGGAACCGAAATGATGCGTGTAGGCGAAGTCTGCAGCATCAAGAATTTCCTTGTCCGAAAGTGCATATCGGGCTGTTTCCGTGTTGGATTTCCGGATGCCGCAATAAAAACAGTCTTTGGTACAGATGTTGGAGATTTCAATTAATCCCCGGAGGTAGACGTTGTTACCGATGGTTTCGTTCTTTATTCTTTTCGATTCCGAGTAAAGCCGGTTTTCTTCTTCTCCCTGACAAGTCAGCATGTTTTCCAATTCCGGCAGCGTATATATTTTTTTCATGCGATTTTCCTTTTTACAAAAGTAGGAAAAAGGCTCGATTTTACTAAATTTGTTCCTGTGAAAAAAGCGAAGCTTTTTTTCGTTTATAAGGTTTATAAAGTTATAAGGTTCGTAAAGTACTTTATAAACTTTATGTACCTTATGAACTTTATAAACTGACTAAAATGGTGAAGAAAATTGCATTAATCGTTTTTGGAGTTGTCCTTCTCGGAGGAATAGGATTTGCGCTATGGTGGGTGAACGAGCGGGAACGGGAGGTTGATGTTCCGAAGGAATCGTTTATTCCCTATAATTCAGCTGTTGTGGTTAATGTGAATGCGAACGCAAATTTGTCATCGAAAATTGCTATTGCTTTTGACCGGGAGATCAAGACGTTCCGGGAAAGTATGTTGTGTCGGGTGGTGGATACGTTGAAACAGGTGTCTCAGGTAGATACTTCTTCCTACGTGATGGCGATTCGGGTGGAGGGAAAACAAACGATTCGGTTTTTGTACGTGTTAAACCGAAGTGGCTTGTTTTCCAGGGGGGATGTACATGCTTTTTTACAAAAAATGTTTGCCGGAGTGCAGGTGAAAGAGCGAAAATATAATAACCAGAAGATATACTTGGCAAGTCGGGGAAAGGATGAGGTGTGTTACGCTGTTGTCGGTGGTATGGTGCTGGTTTCTAACTCCGAGCTATACGTGGAGGATGCCGTGAACCAGTTGAGTAATCCCGGTGAAGATGAGAAAGACGGGGCGCCTCGTTTTAAAAACGTGAATCGTTATTTCTCCGCGGGAGCCGGTCTGAACGTGTTCTTGAACACGACTTGTTTTTCCGATCTACTTCCTTTGTTATTGCAGAAGGATTTTATTGCTAAACAGACGAATATTGCCAAGTGGTTCAAGTGGGGGGCGTTAGATGGTGAAATAAAACCGAGTGGCGTCAGTTTTAACGGTTTTGTGCATTATGACGGGTTGAAAGCCGCTTTCCCCGTTGCCTTTAAGGGACAACTTCCCCAGGATTCCAAACTGGATGCCGTGATGCCTGCCAACGTGAAAAGTGTTAGTATTCTGGCTCTGAATGACGTGAAGAATTATCTGGCATCTCTTGAGGCTTATCGTTATGGGGCGGGACAGATCGAGAATGTTCGGAAAAGAAAACAGGAGTTTGCCCGTCTTTTCGGGGATAAATTGGAGGAAGAGTGGCAGGCTTTGTTGAAAGGTGAATGGGGAAAAGGGACGCTTTCTTATGACGCGAGCCGGAAACAGGAGGAAGGGATCGTGGTGGTTCACGTGAAAGCCGGGAGCCTAGCTAGAGGATTACTGGAAAAGATGTTAAAATCGTATGCCTCGAAGTCCGGGACTTCTGAAATTTCGTTATATCGTTCATTTGCCTTGGATAAAGATAAAAAAGTGAGTTACTTTAAGATGCCTGTTCCCGATTTTGCCGGCGTGATGTGGGGATACGTGTTGGGAGGAATAGCAACGAATTATGTGTTGGTGGAGGATAATTACGTGGTGTTTGCTTCTTCTGAAAGAGGTCTTCAAGCGTTTGCGAGTGATTATATGCGTCGTTTGAGCGTGAGAGAGCAGGAATGGTACCAGAAGTTGAGAACGAAATTGTCCTCGAAGTTTAACTGGATGTATTTGTCCGAGATGGTTTCGATGTTACCTTATTACGAACAGGTGACTAAAGGGACTTTGCGTGAGTTGTTAGAGAGAAATAAAGAGGGGATGGAGGTATTTTCTTCTCTTGGGTTACAATGGGTGTGCGAGGGTGATATGCTGTATCACACGTTGTTTTTAAGTACGGAAGAGGTGGAGCAGAAACAGGCTCAGATCATGTGGCAGACACGATTGGATGCCAGAATGAGTATGAAACCGGCAATCGTGGTGAATCATAACACGGGAGAACGTGAACTTTTCGTGCAGGACGAGGGAAACACGATTTACTTGATTAATGACGTGGGACGTATTTTGTGGAAATTGCCGATCGAGGGGAAGATCAATAGTGAGGTTTATCAAGTAGATATGTTTAAAAACGGGAAGTTACAATATTTATTTTCTACACCAAGCCATCTTTATTTGATTGATCGTAATGGTAATTATTTACCTCGTTTCCCGCTGGCGTTCAAGTCTCCTTGCGAACAGGGAATTTCTGTGGCTGATTACGAGAATAACAAGAATTATCGGGTATTTGCTCCCGGGGTGGATCATCACGTGTATTTGTACGAGTTGTCGGGTAATTTCGTGAAAGGTTGGGATGTGCCAAAGAGTGACAATGATATTGTATCTAAAATCTATCATTTCCGGGTGGATGGAAAGGATTATCTTGTGTATGCAGATCAGTATCGCTTGTATATTCTGGATCGTAAGGGAAAAGAACGGGTGAAGGTGTCTACCCTGTTGAATTTATCCGGTAACACGCCTTTGTACTTGACGAGGCAGGATGGTCAGATGAAGATCGCTTTCTCGGATATTAACGGGGAGATCGTACTGGTTGATTTCCGGGGCCGTGTCGAGCGGGTCAAGGGAGAGAAAATGGTCGGTGGCGGAATACTCAACGTGGAAGATATTAATAGTGACGGGCAGGATGAGTTTGTTTATTCTCGGAAAGATATGCTTTGCGTGTATGATGTTCAAGGTAAATTGCTGTTGGAGAAATGCTGGGAAAATGCCGAGCTGAGTTTCCCGTATGTTTATCGTTTCTCGGCCCGGGATTCGAGAATTGGGGTTATGGATGGTAAAGGGGAACGTCTTTTCTTGTTGGATATGAAAGATGTTTCCAAAGGTTTTCCTATACGTGGAAATTCCCCGTTTTCGATCGCTTTCGGAGATAGGGGAAATGCAGGATTTTATTTGTTCGCCGGGAGTGATGGGACGCATTTGTTGAAATACCGGGTTTTGCGATAGTCGTGTTTGTTCTTTACCAACTTTTTACCAACTTTTTACCAACGCTTGTACCTGTTCGTTAAGGGCGAGATGTCTCTTCGATAGTTCTTCGTTCCCAAGAAGGGGTGTATATCGGATGGATAACGAATAGATGTAAGTGTATCTGTTTCGCTAACATGGCGTTACATGGATATTGTCGTTTTTTTGCTTTTTTTTGAAATTAATGGTAAACTTGCAATAGAAAAAATGTATATAAGCGTTATTGTATGAAAATGATAAAATTCGGGTTAGCTTTATTTTGGGTGACATTGATTGCTGGTAGTGCCTTTGCACAAAACGTGGGAAAGTTGAGAAACTATTTGGAAAAAAATAAGTTGGAAAGTGTGGCGGGGCAAGGGTTTGCCAAGAAAAAATTGACAGCAACAGGGGCCCGGGATGCCGGGATTGTACTGGTTGAGGCATGGGAAAAAGAGATTAAAGAGAAATATCATCGTTCTTGGGGATTGAAAACTTTTAACCGGGAGGGGTTACAGATGAAGTTTGATTACCGGGTATTTGGTGAGAAAACGGCGGATGGGCGTAGCCTGTACATATCCATGCATGGAGGGGGTAATGCTCCGGAGGCATTAAACACCCAGCAATGGCAGAATCAGATTCGTTTGTACGAGCCGGCGGAAGGAGTTTATGTGGCCCCGAGGGCGCCTTGGGATGATTGGAATATGTGGTTTAAACCGGGATTGGACGAGTTCTTCGAGGCGTTGATTCAAACGGCTATCGTGGAGATGGGGGTGAATCCGGATAAGGTATATCTGTTGGGGTATTCTGCCGGTGGAGATGGTGTGTGGAGAATGGCACCCCGTATGGCCGATCGCTGGGCGGCAGCCTCGATGATGGCCGGGCATCCGGGAGAAGCTTCGCAGGTGAATTTGCGTCACGTTCCTTTTATGATCTGGATGGGAGAAAATGACGGGGCATACGACCGGAATAAGTTGGCGGTAGCGAAAGGGAACGTGTTGGATTCTTTACAGCAAGTGGAGCCGGAAAGGTATATACACGAAACGCATATTGTGAAAGGCAAGGGGCATTGGATGGATCGGGCAGATACGGCAGCAATTGCGTGGATGGCTAAATACAAAAGAAATGCTTTGCCGAAAGAGATTGTCTGGCGTCAGAAAGAGGTGGTTCGTCCGTCCATGTACTGGGTGGGAGTAAATCCGGCAGATGCTCGTCCGGGAATGACCGTGGTGGCGGAACTTGCCAGAAATGAAGTGAAAATCGTGAAGAGTGATTATCCGAAATTAAGAGTTTATCTGAATGATAAGATGGTGGATATGGATAAGCCGGTAAAGGTTACTTATCAAGGAAGGACGTTGTTTGAGGGGAAGGTGGAGAGAACGATGGGATGCTTGGCAAAAACTTTGCAGGAAAGGGGAGACCGGGAATTGATGTTTAGCGGGTACGTGGATGTGGAAATAAAATAACTTTCATATAAAAAAGGAGTCCTCGATTTTTCGAGGATCCTTTTTATGTGAAAGTATTACTTTATAAAGCGTTTGCATCAACAACCACGTCTTTATTGTATTCTCCGTTAGCTAATTTTTGGGCAACATTCTTGAATGCTTTTACAGTGTATTCCACGTCTTCCAAGGTGTGCATAGCTGTCGGGATCAAGCGGAGTAATAATTGACCTTTCGGGATAACCGGATAAACCACGATAGAACAGAACAAGTTATAGTTCTCTCTTAAATCCATGGCAACCTGTGTTCCTTCAGCCACACTACCGGACAAATAGACAGGAGTAACCGGAGAATTGGTTCTTCCGATATTCAATCCGTCAGCTTTCAATCCGGCTTGGAGAGCTCTTACGATAGTCCATAATTTTTCACGCAATTCCGGTTTAGTTCTCAATAGTTCCAAACGTTTGATCGCACCTTCAACCATAGGCATCGGGAGTGATTTTGCGAAGGTCTGAGAACGCATGTTATATCTCAAATACATACAAATATCTTCATCACAAGCGATGAATGCACCGATACCTGCCATTGCTTTAGCAAAGGTTGCAAAGTAAAGGTCGATACCGTCCATTACACCGAAATGATCTCCTGTTCCGGCTCCGTGAGGTCCCATGGTTCCGAATCCGTGAGCGTCATCCACGAGTAAACGGAAATTGAAGTCTTTCTTTAAAGCTACAATCTCGTCCAATTTACCAAGGTCACCTGCCATACCGAATAAACCTTCCGTAATCACCAAGATACCACCACCGGTGTTTTCCACCCATTTGGTTGCTCTTTCCAGTTGTTTACGCAAGCTTTCCATGTCATTATGCTGGTACACATATCTTTTTGCCGGAGACAAACGAAGACCATCCATGATACAAGCATGGTCTTCAGCATCGTACACGATACAATCATGACGGCTGGTCATGGCATCAATGATAGAAACCATTCCTTGGTAACCGAAGTTTAATAAGAAAGCGTCCGGTTTTCCCACAAATTCTGCTAATTGAGATTCCAAGTACTCGTGACGAGAAGTTTGCCCACTCATCATCCGCGCCCCCATTGGGTAAGCCATACCATATCTTGCAGCAGCCTCGGCGTCAGCTTTACGTACTTCCGGGTCGTTTGCAAGACCGATATAATTGTTTAAACTCCAGTTTAAAACTTCCTTACCGCGGAATTTCATGCGGGGACCAATTTCGCCCTCTAATTTCGGGAAAGAGAAATAGCCATGAGCTTGTTTGGCATATTGACCAATGTTTCCCTTCTGTTGTCTTACTCTTTCAAAAATGTCCACTTCGATAAATATTTTGAAATTCTTAATCTTATTATTTACAATATGGAAACAAAGGTAACTAAAAAAATGTATTCCAAATAAGTTCTTTTGAAAAGTTGCGGTTTCGGATGTGGAAATACGTTTAAATACTTAGTCCGTTTTTATGCGGTTGCAGAAAAATAGACAGCACTACAAGTGGCAGGTTATAGATACTTGCCTTTTTTTGTTTTTAATTTTTATCTTGCTTTGATCATAAATAGTCAATCATAAGTTGTAAATTATTTTGTGGATTGATATTTATAATTTATCTTTGCGTGATGCAAAAAAGGCACTTTATGATGAAGAATTTTATAGGATTTCTGCTTGTAATAATTTTGATGAGTTCATGTAGTGAGTATCAGAAACTCTTAAAAAGTGGTGATTCTCAGGCTATGTATAAGAAAGCGGTAGAGTATTATAATAATGGAGATTACACGAAAGCATCCAATTTATTCGATGGAATTCGGATGGTTTTTCAGGGAACATCCAAGGCTCAGAGTGTGGCTTATTACCGGGCTTTCTGTAGTTATAACCAAAAAGATTATGAAGTTGCGGCAGAATTGTTTAAACAATTCGTTTCTATTTATCCGGAAAGTTCCTACGTGGAAGAATGTTTATACATGATCGGGTATTGTAATTTCTTGGCTTCTCCGAAAGCGAGATTGGATCAGACCGTGACAGAGAAAGCAATGGAAAGTTTTCAACTTTATTTGAGCCGTTACCCGAACAGTTCCCGTAAAGAGCAAATTCATGAATACATGGATGAGATGAGGGACAAGTTATCTTACAAGGATTATTTGAGTGCGAGAAATTACTATTTGAGAGAAAAATATAAATCGGCCGTAGTGAGTCTTGAGAATTGTTTAAAGGATTACCCTGGATCTAAATATCGGGAAGAAATCATGTACATGTTGTTCAATTCCAAGTACGAGATGGCTGTAAATAGTGTTGAAGATAAACAATATGAACGTTATAATGCGGCTAAAGAGGAGTATTATTATTTCCTTGATGAATACCCGGAAAGTCGTTATGCCAAGGAAATGGCTCGAAAATATGAAATCATCAACGAGTTCTTGAAACCGTATGATGTTGATGAAGAAGAATAACCAGATAAAACAATAATATTCAAATTAACCATGGTAGATTTTAAGAAAGTTAAAGCGCCGAATAATACTATTACCCGGAATCCGGCATCATTGGCCAGTAAAGCGGATAACATCTACGAGGCAGTAGCCGTGATCGGTAAAAGGGCTAATCAGATTTCGGTTGAAATGAAAGAGGAGTTAAGTAGGAAACTTCAAGAGTTTGCCTCTTATGCGGATAATTTGGAAGAGATATTTGAAAATCGGGAACAGATCGAGATTTCCAAGTATTACGAGCGTTTGCCGAAACCCGTGTTGATTGCTACCCAGGAATTTGAGGACGGGGACATTTATTTCCGTGTTTCCTCGAAAGAGAAAGGTGATGCAAATAATGCAGACGAGGAATAGTCCCTGTCTTTAAGGAAAAGAATATACCTGAGAGTGTTATACTTTCAGGTTTTTTGTTTTAAATTTGCCAAGCAGTTCATCTTTCTTTGGTATTTGAATTCGAGAAACGTGAATTTATAACGTTATAAATAAGGTGATGTTAAAAGGAAAACATATTATATTGGGAGTGACGGGCAGTATTGCCGCGTACAAGGCCGCAACATTAACTCGTCTGCTTGTGAAAGAAGGGGCGAGCGTGAAAGTGGTTATGACCCCCTTGGCGAAAGAGTTTATTACTCCCTTGACAATGGCGACTCTTTCCAAGAGTCCGATTATGGTCGATTTTTATAACCCGGAAAATGGGGATTGGAACTCTCATGTTGATTTGGGGTTGTGGGCTGATTTGTATCTGATAGCTCCGGCCTCTGCGAACACGATAGGAAAGATGGCGGGAGGTATAGCAGATAATCTTTTGCTAACGACATATTTGTCTGCAAAATGTCCGGTGATGGTTGCTCCGGCAATGGATTTGGATATGTATAAACATCCGGCAACGCAGCGGAATTTGAAGGTATTGCAATCTTTTGGTAATATTATTATCGAACCGGAAAGTGGGGAACTGGCTAGTGGGTTGATAGGGAAAGGACGAATGGAGGAACCGGAAAGGATAGTTGCTTTTATTACTGATTATTTTGCTCGGCAGGCGGATTTCAAAGGTAAAAAAGTTGTGGTAACGGCAGGGCCTACTTACGAGAAAATAGATCCTGTACGTTTTATCGGGAATTACTCTTCCGGAAAAATGGGCTTGGCTATTGCGGAGGAACTTGCAGGACGGGGGGCAGAAGTGGTGCTTGTGTGTGGTCCTGTAAATCTGAAAACGAGTCACCCTGCGATTCGTCGGGTGGACGTGGAGTCTGCAGCTCAGATGTACGAAGTAACGTCAAAAGAGTTTGTCAACAGTGATGTCGCGGTTTTGAGTGCTGCTGTGGCTGATTTTACCCCGAAGGAAAAAGCCGATCACAAAATTAAACGGGGTAAGGATGATCTGTTGCTGGAATTGCTGCCGACAAAAGATATTGCTGCTGAATTAGGAAGAATAAAAACTGTGTCGCAATTATTAGTCGGGTTTGCCTTGGAAACGAATGATGAAGAGATGAACGCTCTTTCTAAGATGCAACGAAAGAATTTGGATATGATCGTCTTGAACAGTTTGAATGATAAGGGAGCGGGTTTTAGTGTAGATACGAATAAGGTGACAATTCTGGATAAAGCAGGAGATAAGACTGTCTATGAGTTGAAGACAAAGGTGGAGGTAGCTAAAGATATAGTCGATCAGATTGCTTCCCGGTTATAGTTTATACATGGGATTTTTGGGGTGAATTTTTTTTCTTGTAACTGGTTCGTTTGCAGGAATTCTCGTTTTTGTGAGAAATATTTTGGAAAATAAATTGGAAAATCGTTTTGTTCGGATGGAAATTATGCATAATTTTGTATTCCGATATGAAGATAGAACATCAAAATATTCGGCGAAGATTGTTTTTATGCCTGCAGTTTAGGCAGAGACATGATCGTTGTTTTAACAAGATACAGAAAACCAACATTGTCGTTAGTTGACATTGTTGGTTTTTTTTTATATGGGAGAGTATGAACGAACATAAACACTTTTAATATATAGAATTATGAATAAACGTAGCTTAGTATCCATTACCGACTACTCGAAAGAGGACATTTTGGAAGTATTGAAAATAGCTTCTGAATTTGAGAAAAACCCAAATCGTAATTTATTAGAGGGTAAGGTGGTTGCTTCCCTGTTTTTCGAGCCATCTACTCGTACGCGTTTGAGTTTCGAAACAGCTATTAGTAGAATGGGAGGTCGTATTGTCGGATTTTCCGATGCTTCATCCTCTAGTACGACAAAAGGGGAATCATTGAAAGATACGACCAAGATGGTGGATAACTACTGCGACTTGATTGTGATGCGTCATCCTTTGGAGGGTGCAGCCCGTTTTGCCAGTGAGGTTGCTGATGTGCCGGTAATTAATGCGGGAGATGGTGCCAATCAACACCCGACTCAAACCATGTTGGATTTGTATTCTATCTATAAAACGCAGGGGACCCTTGAAAATCTGAATATTTTCATGGTTGGGGACTTGAAATACGGAAGAACAGTCCATTCTTTATTACAGGCAATGAGCCATTTTAACCCGACGTTCCACTTTATTTCCCCGAAAGAATTGGAGATGCCGAAAGCCTACAAGTTATTCTTGGATGAATTGCATATTCCTTATTACGAGCATACCGAACTAGATGACGTGATCAATGATGCGGACATTCTTTATATGACACGCGTACAACGGGAGCGTTTTGCAGATCCGTTGGAGTACGAGAAAGTGAAGAATGTTTATATCTTGAAAAACTCCATGCTGGCTGGGACAAAAGATAACATGAGGATTCTTCACCCGCTACCTCGTGTGAATGAGATCAGCGAGGATGTGGACGATAACAAGAAGGCATATTACTTCCAGCAGGCTTTGAACGGGGTATACACTCGTCAAGCAATTATTTTCAAGACATTAGATTTAAAATGGTAATTAAAGAACAAAGAGATATGGCAGCAAAGAAAGAATTACAGGTTAGTGCCGTGGAGAACGGAACGGTAATAGATCATATTCCTGCAGAGAAATTATTTGACGTGATTAACGTGTTGGGAATCCAGAATTTGGAGAATACGGTAACTTTTGGTTACAACTTAATTAGTAGCAAGTTAGGTAAAAAAGGAATTATCAAGATTTGGGATAAATTCTTGAAAGATGATGAGATAAACAAGTTGGCTTTAGTTGCTCCGACGGCAAAAATCAATATTATAAGAGATTTCGAAGTTGCGGAGAAAAAAGCGGTTATGGTGCCAGAACACGTGGAGGGAATTGCTAAATGTGTGAACCCGAAATGTATTACCAACAACCAGAATGTTCGTACGAAATTCGATGTTGTCGGGAGTTCTCCTATCGTGTTGAAGTGTCACTATTGCGAGAAACTAACTGATCAAGAACACATTGTAATCATTTAACGATACAAAGCTAGTTACAAAAAGAATAGAGATACATAAGTATCTCTATTCTTTTGTTGCTAAACTTCTTTCTTTTTGTTTGTTTTTTAACGATTTGCTGGTTATAAACTTGATGTAATCGTAAGAGGAATATTTTTCCACTTTTTTGGTAATCAAATTGAACCTTTCTCTTGTTTTTTGTTGTTTTACAGCTAAAGTTCCGAAGTCTTGAATCGTAACTTTTTCACCTGCTTCAAGAGATTCCAGTATACAACTGATAAAAGTGTTAATGATTAATGCAGAAGTTGCTTGGGTGTGTCCACTTCTTTCTGCTACTTTTTTAGTGAGTTCTCTTTTGTTCATAATCAATTTGTTATATAATTCTACATACCGAATGTGAATTCGATTTTCATATGATTTAACGCCTTATTTAAAACTATTTGTCAGACTAAACGTTCATTAAAGTTGACACTGCTTTTTGCATGAAAGATTAGATTTTTTTATATACCTTTTCTTTCGTGTAAGGGTCTTGTTAGTAATATTTTTGCAAGAATTCATCATGTTTCTCCTAAAATTTGGTATATTTGTCTAGTAAAATGAACGTTTTACTTGACACCTGTGTGATTTGTTTGTTTATATTTGTGATTCTGAATTTTTTTATAAAATGACTATTAATGTCTTTGTTTTAATTTATTTTGTAAAACGGAAGGGTTATGACAATAGCATATTTAAGGGTAAGCACAGGGAAACAACATCTTGAGAATCAGAAAGAAGAAATTGAAAAATTTGCTGCAAGGAAAAACTTGACCGTAAACCGTTGGGTGACGGAAGTGGTAAGTGGCAAAAAGAAAGAGCATGACCGGAAATTAGGGCGATTGTTGAAAAGTTTGAAAAAGGGAGATGTGTTAATCGTTACTGAATTATCCCGATTAAGCCGGACTTTGCTAGACATAATGTCGATACTTCATCGTTGTCTTGAAATGAATATAACGGTATATAGTACAAAAGATGGTTATGCTTTTGACAATAGCATCAATAGTAAAGTTTTAGCTTTTGCTTTTGCCTTGGTGGCAGAAATTGAGCATAATCTGATTTCGATGAGGACTAAAGAAGCTTTGGCTCACCGGAAGTCGGAAGGCGTGCGTTTGGGGCGTCCACCGGGAAAAGGGAAGCAAAACGTGTTGCTGGATAACCGGGAAGAGATTAGTCATTTGCTTGAAGAGGGGATGTCCGTGTCGGCTGTTTGCCGAATCTATCATATCTCACGAGAAACATTTTATGCTGTAAACCGAAAGTATCAGCTTTTCTAAAAAAGAAAAAGCTGAACGTGCATGACGTTCAGCTTGTATGGAGAATTAAAAGTTCTATTCTTCCAAGAAATTAGGATACATATAGTTCGTTGCCGGAACAAACGTTTCTTTAATAGCTTGTGGTGAAACCCAACGCAATAAATTGAAGATCGTTCCTGCTTTATCATTAGTACCGGATGCACGACCACCACCGAAAGGTTGTTGATCAACAACAGCTCCTGTCGGTTTATCGTTGATGTAGAAATTACCAGCAGTGTGAGTTAAACGCTCTGTCATTTCCTCGATGTTGGCACGATTTTTAGAGAAAATAGCTCCGGTAAGAGCGTATGCCGATGATTTATCCAGAATATCTAATGTTTCATCTACTTTTTCCGGATCATAAACGTAAACGGTTAAGATCGGACCGAATAATTCTTCCCGCATGGTAATGTAATCCGGTTTGAAAGCTTGGATAATGGTCGGTTGGATAAAATATCCGGCACTCATATCGTAATGCCCGCCGATAATCACTTCTGCATCTTCCGATTTGTTTGCAGCATCAATTGCGTTAGACAATTTAACGAAAGATGCCTCATCAATAACGGCGTTTACAAAGTTCGTGAAATCTTCAACTCCACCAACTTTTATGCTAGCCATGTCCTCTTGCACGTAGTTTTCTACTTCGGGCCAGATATTGGCAGGAATGTAAGCGCGTGAGGCGGCAGAACATTTTTGTCCTTGATACTCGAACGCCCCGCGTACGATGGCTGTTGCCACTTCTTTAGGACATGCTGTCGGGTCGGCGAAAATATAGTCCTTACCTCCGGTTTCCCCAACAATTCTCGGATAACTTCTGTATTTATCAATATTTTTCACGATAGTAGCCCAAATATCATTGAATACTTGAGTTGATCCCGTGAAATGTATACCTGCAAAATCTTTATGAGAGAAAATAACATCGGCAGCCGTCGGGCCTGAACAGTAAACCAAGTTGATAACACCGTCAGGTAATCCGGCTTCTTTTAGAATTTCCATAATCAGATGTGCCGAATAGACGGCTGTCTTGGATGGTTTCCAAACGCAAACATTACCCATTAATGCCGGGGCACCCGGTAAGTTACCCGCGATAGAGGTAAAGTTGAATGGAGTAAGGGCGAAAACAAATCCTTCCAAAGGACGCCATACCGTACGATTCCAAATTCCCGGAGCGGAATTCGGTTGCATATGGTATATTTCGTACATATTTTTCACGTTGAAACGGAAGAAGTCAGCTAATTCTGCCACACAATCGATTTCTGCCTGGAAAGCATTTTTGGATTGTCCTAACATGGTCACGGCATTCATCCGTTGACGATAAGGTCCGGCTAAAAGATCAGCCGCTTTTAAGAAAATGGCAGCCCGACTTTCCCAGCTCATTTTTTCCCAAGCCGGTTTAGCTTTTAATGCAGCATCAATTGCCATTTGCACGTGGCTGGCATCCCCTTGGTGATAATGTCCGAGTAGATGATGATGATCATGTGGCGGACGAATATCTACCAGTTTCCCCGTGCGAACTTCTTTCCCGTCAATGATCATTGGAACATTGGCAACGATAGAACGCAATTGATTGATTTGTGACTTCAATTCTTTTCTTTCCGGAGAACCCGGTGCATAACTTTTGATGGGTTCATTGGTAATGTTTGGTAGTTTAAATACTCCTTTGGGCATATTTTATTCTTTTATGTAGTTAGTATTCTTTCTAAATTTCCCAAATATAAAAAATATTTGATGGATAAAACAAGATATTTGTCATTTTTTATATGATTTCGTCGGGTTGCAGGTTATTTTTATGTGCAAATTTTGAATTTGCAACCTGTAACTTGTGAACTTGTAACTTGTAACACACGGGAAAACTCGTTTGCCCGTGTCTATAAGTTTCGTATATTTGCACTCGTTAAAATATAGAAGGTTTTATTTTGCATGATGATATATGATTTCAATTAATAATGTAAGTGTTTTATTTGGAGATTACGCGTTGCTTGACTCTATCTCTTTTCTGGTGAACAAAAGAGATCGGATTGGTCTGACTGGGCGTAACGGGGCCGGAAAGTCTACATTATTGAAGATATTGGCCGGGGTACAAGAGCCTTCCGAGGGAAGTGTATCTGTTCCTTCCGGGTTGAAAATCGGGTATTTGCCACAGACGAAAGTGTATGCAGAAGGTAAGACCGTACGGAAAGAGGCGGAAACAGCGTTTAATGATGTGCTGGATTTGCAAGCGGAATTGGAGCGTTTGCATCGGGAACTGAGTGAGCGTACAGACTACGAGTCGGATAGTTACATGGCGCTGATTGATAAATTGAACGTGAAAACCGAGATGTTGCATATGCGAGGGGCGGATAATATGGACGGTGAAGTTGAGGTCGTGTTGAAAGGATTGGGATTTCGGCAGGAAGATCTGGAACGGCGGTGCGAGGAATTTAGTGGGGGATGGCGTATGCGGATTGAGTTGGCTAAAATATTATTGGCACGTCCCGATGTTTTTTTATTGGACGAGCCGACAAATCATTTGGATATAGAGTCTATATCTTGGTTGGAGTCATTCTTGCAAGGTTATCCTGGGGCTGTGGTTCTTGTTTCACATGACCGTGCATTTTTGGATAATATTACAACCCGGACGGTAGAGATCTCGCTGGGAAAGATATACGATTATAAAGTATCGTATACACGTTTTACCGAATTACGTAAGGAACGTATCGAGCAACAGCAACGTGCTTACGAGAACCAGCAAAAGCAGATTAAGGATACGGAGGATTTTATCGAGCGTTTTCGTTATAAGGCGACAAAAGCGGTACAGGTACAATCCCGGATCAAACAACTGGAAAAAATAGAACGAATCGAGATTGAACAGGAAGATTCAGCACGAATCAATGTGCGATTTCAACCGGCGGTACGTTCGGGGGATATTGTCGTGAGTGGGCGGGATTTGAGTAAAGCGTATGGTGATCACGTGGTACTGCATGAAGTGAATCTTGATGTGCTGAGAGGAGAGAAAGTTGCTTTTGTCGGAAGGAACGGAGAAGGTAAAACAACTTTGGTGAAGATGATCATGGATCAGATCCCCTATGAGGGAAACCTGAAGATCGGGCATAACGTGAATATCGGGTATTTTGCGCAGAATCAAGCTGATTTGCTTGACCCTTCGTTGAGTGTTCTGGATACGGTAGATCAAGTGGCAGTAGGTGAAATCCGGAAGAAAATCCGGGATATATTAGGGGCTTTTCTGTTTTCCGGTGAGGATGTCGACAAGAAGGTGAAGGTGCTTTCCGGGGGAGAGCGTACCCGCTTGGCAATGGTACGTTTGTTATTAGAACCTTATAACGTGTTAATCTTGGATGAGCCGACGAATCATCTGGATATGCGCACGAAAGATATATTGAAAGATGCGTTGAAGAAGTTCGAAGGAACTGTGATTGTCGTTTCCCATGACAGGGATTTTCTGCTTGGGTTGGCAGATAAGGTGTATGAATTCGCCAACAAGGGGATAAAGGAATACCTGGGAGGTGTTGCGCATTTCCTAGAGGCTAAGAAACTGGAATGTTTCCGAGAATATGAACAGATGCACCCTCGAAAATTGCAGCAGGAGGATGTTGTGGAAGAGGAGATTGTTTCTGAAAATAAAATTGCTTTTGAGGAACGGAAACAATGGAATAAAGAGATCAAAAAGTCAGAAGTGAAGATCGAGAAGTTAGAAGTGGAAATTGCTGATTTGGAACAAAAGATCGGGGAGGCAGAGGGAAAAATGGCAGAAGGCGTGATTAATGATGAGTTATTAAAAACTTATGATGAGATGAAAAAACGCTTGGAAGTCTGTATGGAAGAATGGGAAGAGGAGAACGGGCATTTGGAAGAATTGAAAGCTAGAAATTAATAATAACGAATAAGATGGCAAAGTTTAAACAAGAGTGTATTTTCGGAATCCGGGCCGTGATGGAGGCTATACAGGATGAGAAGGAAATTGACAAGGTGATGTTCCGTCAGGGAATAAAGGGGGAGTTGTTCCAACAATTATTTTCGCTGGTGCGTGAACGTCAGATTCAGTTCCAGTACGTACCCGAAGAGGTGTTTAAACCGTTTGCCGGGAAAAATCATCAAGGAGTTTTGGCAGAGGTTTCTCCAATTCCTTACCAAGACATAAATACGGTCGTGGATGCTGTGGTGGCGGAAGGGAAAATACCATTAATACTTATTTTGGATCGGATTACTGATGTTCGAAATCTGGGTGGAATTGCCCGTACGGCAGAGTGTGCCGGGGTGAGTGCCATTTTAATTCCGAATAAGAATTCTGCAAAAATATCTTCTGATGCGATTAAAACATCTGCCGGGGCTTTATACCATTTGCCTGTTTGTCGGGAGAAGAATCTCAAAAAGACGATAAAAGAATTGAAACGAAGAGGGTTAACTTTATTTGCTGCCACGGAGAAAGCAGATAAATTTTATACCGAAGTGGATATGAAAGAGGGATGTATGATTATTATGGGAGCGGAAGATACCGGTATTGATGAAGAGTTGTTAGTATTGGCTGATCAACAAATTAAAATTCCCCAGTATGGGAAAATAGAATCTCTGAATGTTTCTGCTGCTGCTGCGATCCTGGTGTATGAGGCGGTGAGACAAAGAAGGTAGAAATCTTACTTAGTATAAACGAAATAAAGCAGACAAGTGTCTGCTTTATTTCGTTTATTTATTTGATTAAAGTCTTCTATCATACCAGGAATCCCGTTTGGTTAATTTCAAATCCCTCAATAAAGAGGATCGGACGTGAATTTCAAAGTTGTAAGACTGGTGCTGTCCGAACGGCATACAGTTGAATGTCATTTCCCAACAATGTAAGTCTCTCGTGACACTAAAACTGGTTGAAGTAACTTCTTTGTTTTTAATATCGTATCCCGATTGGAACGTGAGTTTCCATTTAGGGGTTAACGAGAGGTCTCCCGAGAAGTTAACAATCTGACTAATAGTTGGACTTCTATAAGGACTAGGTCTTGAATAGGTAAAATTGTAACTGATACTTATATTCCAAGGAACATCGAAATCCATGTAATCATCGTAAAATCCTCCTACGAGGTCATTCTTTTTCTCTTTATTTTGTCCATTATCCGCGGAAAAACTAAAATTGGTAGAGATTGTTGCGTTGGTTAAACGTCCTAGTTTTCCGTGATATTTATTATATCTTACATTATTTGTATCTATCGCGTAAGGGTCAATGGTACCGCTGAAATTCAAATCTACTTTGTTATTCAATATTTTGGTACGTGCGCTTATGGAGATATTTGAAAAGTTCATACTGTCGGCGAAGGGATTATAAGATGTTGAAAGTCTGAAACTCTCCAACAGTTTTACTTTTTTGAATTCTTCGTCTCCGGTTGTATCTTTGTCATTTCGGACTTTCATTTCGACATTGTTATCCAAACTGAAACTAATACTCCCGGATTGTTTACCGCCGGTAGTGTTCGGACGATAGGTTAAACCTTCGTGAATGTCATATTCAACCTCTTTCTCTCCATCGAAGTAGCTCTTTTTGTAGTTACCCAAGGGTTTTATAGCGGGGGTATAGGATGCCGATATGGAAGGACGTATCATGTGCCGGATGGCAACAACTTTACATCCCGGTTTGAACATGAACATACCATATATGGTTGGGGTATACCCGATTGATCCGCTGGCTGAATAATCGTGCGAGTAATTCAACCCGGGGACATCCCGTGTGATAAATTGCCCACCGTTAGCACTCGTGTCCGGGATCCATATTTTTTCAATGGTTTTGAGGTTCAAGTAGCCGTTGTAATTTAAAGAGGGAGTGAAAGTCACGTCCTTGGCAATCTTAAATTGTAAACTGATCGGGATATTGTGTTTAAATCCATTACTCCAGTCTCTTTCAAAAGAGGATTTGAACAACTTGTCTTCTTTGGTTTGGATACTATTTCTTAATTCGGCAGAATAAGATACACCAATATTGTCATACCATTTCATTTCACCGCTTTTCCCTTTTTTACGGAAAGGATAGATTTGTGTCATCCGGAGACTCAAATTCGGTAATGTTATAGCAATAGAGGAATCCCGGCTATTCTGGCTATGATTGAACGAACCACTCAAACTGAACGGACTTTCGGGCCATTTTTTACTCCACGAAATACTGGATTGCTTTCTTTGGTTGGCAATTCCGTCTACCGTGTTGGCATTATAGTAGTTGTTATTGGCGGATGACATATCCACGGAAGCAGAGAATGAACTGTACGGGTTTGCTTTTCCATCTTGCGTGTGGGTCCAGCGTACAGACCAGTCAGATGATTCCTGATAATCAGGCAACCCCTTTTCACTGACATAGTTTTTACTGATCGTGAAGTTCAGATTACCGTTGAATTTGTATCTTTTACGGTATTGGGTTGCGTATTGTAAACCCCAAGAACCGTTGGTGTAAATATCCCCGGTGATGTTCATATCAATATAGTCATTGATATAAATATAGTATCCACCACCTCTCAAGTTAAATCCTCTCATTCGTTCCTCTCCGTAAGTGGGCATGATAATTCCCGACGTGGCTTTTTTCGTGATCGGGAAAAAGCCGAAAGGAATAAAGATCGGTAAAGGAATTCCTTCCAGTTCCAAATGGGTGAAACCGACGAATATCTTTTTATCCTTGATCATCTTCGCTTTGCTCATGTTTAGCCCAAAGTGAGGATGGTCGTGTTCGTCGCAGGTCGTGTACATACCGTGTTTCACGCAATAGACGGAGTCACTCATCTTTTTGGTTGTTTTTCCTTGAATATAACCTTCTCCTTCCTGGGTGATAATCTCGGTTACGTAACCCTTTTTCGTGTCAAAATTATAATGTAATTCAGTACTTTCAAATTCCTGACCACCATCTTTAAATTTGGGTGTTCCTTTTAATTTCCCGACAGAATCGGGTACTCCGGTTGCCATGGCTAATTTTTTATCCATGTCCAGTTCGATGTAATCGGCTCTTAACTCTGTTGTGAGGTATTTCACGAAACCATTTCCGTATAGATATACTTTTTTCTCTTGTATTGAAAATCTGACAGAATCGTCCGCGTTATAATCGATCAAGTCGTCGAATAGAGGTTTGGATTGTGTGGAATCGTTACGAATAGTGTCTATCGGGATTCCTGCAGAATCATAAACGATACGAATGCTATCACCGGGTTGTCCCGTTGTGTCAATGGCCGTGATAAAGAGATTTTGTCCGAAAATAATCTCGGACGCCAAGCCATTCGATGAGAGTATTATGGGCAGGGCGATCATTGTTAAAATGATACATTTCTTAATAAAAAGCCCTGTATATAATCTAACTTGCAATTTTATAATTATTTTTGTGACTAATTATTGCATCACGCATATTGCATTTTTGCTTTGCAAATGTAAGAAATAATGGTTGTTAATGCTCATGATTCTTTTTAAAAAGTTTTAAATACATGATAAATCAGTGCAGGTTCATATGTTTCTTGTTGGTAATCTTTTTATTAGAAGGTTCAAATTCTTTGATTGCACAAGAAGCTTTGGGTAAAATTAATTGTATTTGTATTGATGCCGGACATGGAGGAAAAGATCCGGGAGCTATCAGTGGAAAGCTGAGAGAAAAAGATATAACGTTGGCAATTGCCCTGAAATTGGGGAAAATGGTGAAGAGTGCCTATCCTGATTTGAATGTCGTATACACGAGAACAAAAGATGTCGCCGTGGATTTGAGAGAACGGGGACGGATTGCAAATAAGGCCAAAGCGCAATTGTTTATATCCATTCACGTGAATAAGTTTTCCAAATCAAGCGTGAGAGGCGTGGAAACATACGTGTTGGGGTTGCATAAGTCGGAGGCCAGTTTTCAGGTTGCCATGAAAGAGAACGAGGCTATTCATTACGAAGAAGATTATTCTGTGAAATATGATGGTTTTGATCCGAAAAAGGCAGAGTCATATATCATGTTTAATTTTTTGAAGAATAGTCATTTGAAGAATAGTATGGAATTTGCCGCACCTATACAAAAGGAGTTAATTGCGAGAACTCGTATGCCGGATCGGGAAGTAAGGCAAGCGGGATTTATCGTGTTGATGGACGTGGGGATGCCGGCAGTTCTGATTGAGACCGGTTTTATTTCGAATCCGAGTGATCAAAAGATTTTAACGTCTGAATCGGGACAAACGAATATTGCCCGGGCTATATTTACGGCTTTTCAGACCTATAAGAATAACGTGGAACGTAACAGTGTCGTGTTGACCGGTGGGCAGGATGAACAAAAAGTGATACCAAAACAAACTCCGCAGGTGCAAAAGCAAAACCAGAAAACTTCCACGATAGAAAAGAAAGAAGTAGAGAAGAATGTTACGACTTCTGGTAAGAATGATTTGTTTTATGCGATACAAGTTGCTTCTTCCAAGACACAAATAAAAGATCTTCGGTATCTGAAATTGAAAGATAAGGTGGAGGAGCTGAAGGGAACAGACCGTTATCGGTATTACGTGAAGAAAACTTCGAGTTACGAGAAAGCGTTAGAGTTTCAACAAGAAGTTCGGAAAACGGTAAAGGATTGCTTTATTATTGCTGTCTATAAGGAAAAACAAATTACCGTGGCTGAGGCAAGAAAGTTAGAACAGAAGAAATAAATGAAGAAATAAAATAATACTCATGAAAATAAGAAGAGAAGCGAAATTAGCCCTGACCGCGTTGGCTGCGGTTTTTATCTTGATTTGGGGAATAAATTTCTTGAAAGGTTCGTCCTTGTTTGAATCCAAAAGTACATTTTATGGTGTGTATGATAGTGTAGAAGGATTGAAAGTGTCTAGTGGCGTTATTTACCGGGGCTATCAGGTAGGACAAGTAATTTCGATTCAATTTACGGGAGAACGGTTCGATCGGGTACTCGTGAAGTTTTCGGTGGATAAAGGGTTGGAGTTGCCATCAAACACGTTGGCCATGATTCAGAGTGCTGATTTAATGGGTTCAAAAGTCGTTGCTCTGGTACCGGGAGATTCTCACGTGACTGCGGTAAGTGGAGACACCCTGCGGTCCCAGGTGGAGCGTGGACTTATGGAACAGGTAAGCCAGCAAATGTTGCCATTGAAACAGAAAGCCGAGCGTTTGCTGGGATCATTGGATTCAGTGATGTTAATTGTTCAAGGGTTGTTTAATGAGGAAACAAAAAAGAATTTGAGTAATAGTTTCGGAAGTATTGATCGGACGTTACGTAATTTGGAGGGAGCCTCGGGAAATTTGGATACCTTAATACAAGGGGAGTCCGCGAGAATCAGTTCCATCTTGCAGGATGTAAATAGCATCACGGGTAATTTGAGAAATAATAACGAAGAGATTTCTACTATTTTGGGGAATGTATCTGCGATAAGCGATTCTTTACGGCAGGCAAGTTTACACCAGACATTGATGAGCTTGGATTATATTTTGGCTACAACCGATTCGATAATGAATAAAATAAATAGAGGAGAGGGAACGATAGGGGCTCTTTTAAATGATAATGATCTCTATTATAATTTGAATCAAGTGAGTGAAAATTTGAATCGTTTATTAGTTGAGTTCAGGTATAATCCGAAACGCTTTATAAATCTTTCTCTGATTGATTTTTCTTCAGGAAAAAATGCTCTTGAAGAATATGGCGTGGTGATTTTCGAGTCTTCAGAACGATTGGATATTAATTCTGAATTGTATGTGCAAAATCCTGGATTGAAGGAGATTAAGTATAAGGATAAATATCTTTACATCATTGATAGCTACAAGAAATTGAAACCTGCCCAGAGGAAATTAGACGATGTTATAAAGCGTTATAATGATGCTTATATTGTTAAAATTGACTTTATTTGAAAATTAGAATTGTTCTAAATAATACTTTTGGGAGGCTGAATTTTGTTAACATAAAAAACTAGTTTTAAGAATCAAAAAAATATAGCGTAGTTCATTTTTTTTCCTTAGGTGCTAAAGCTTTATCCTTATGATAGGTTAATTAGAATGTTACGTTTATGTTAAGAATCTGTTGCAAAAAAGAGACGATAGGTAATTGTGCTGATTTAGGTTAAAGTTTTGGTTATCAATGGTGTATATCTAAAGGATTGATACCTAAAACGTAAGCAAGAATCGATAAAAAACAAGTGAAAGCATCATTTTTTTTCCAGGATTTTTTTTTCGAATTTAGCGTTCCATTTCCTAGAAATGAGATAGGGATATAAACTAATAGATAAATGAAAAGGGATTGTAAAAGTGTTTGGTCGGAATGTCTAGACTTGATCAAGGAGCAGGTGTTGCCAAGAACGTTTAAAACTTGGTTTGCACCGATTCGTGCATTGAGTTTCAAAGATGATGTGTTGACAATTCAAGTGCCGAGTCAATATGTTTATGAATGTTTGGAAGAGCATTTTGTGGATATATTGAGAAAGGCTGTTCGTACCGCTATTGGTCCGAATGCAAAACTTGAATATTCGGTTGTAGTAGAAGAGAGCCATCCTCGTGACCCTCTCTCCGTAACGATGCCTTCCAATAACATGAAAAAGGTGGAACCAAACACGGTATACGTGAATGGTAAACCGGATAGTGTTGCCCCTAAAAATCCTTTTGAGCGTAATAATAATCGTTTGCAGATAGACCCTCAATTGAATCCTTCTTACACGTTGGACAGTTATATCGAGGGAAGTTGTAATCGTTTGGCAAAGTCTGCTGCCGTGGCTATTGCACAAAATCCGGGAGGTACGGCTTTTAATCCCTTGTTAATATATGGTGGGTCCGGATTGGGAAAAACTCATTTGGCTCAAGCTATCGGTATGGAGGTAAAACAAAATTATCCCAACAAGGTCGTGTTGTACGTGACCACGAATGTTTTCCAGACTCAATTTACGGAAGCCGTACGTAAAAATGAGATAAATGATTTCTTACATTTCTATCAGTTAATTGACGTGTTGATTCTGGATGATATTCATGAGTTGGCCGGTAAGACTGCCACGCAGAATACATTCTTCCATATATTTAATCATTTGCATCAATCGGGAAAGCAATTGATTTTGACATCCGATCGTTCTCCGGCTGAATTGAGTGGTTTGGAAGAACGTTTACTTTCCCGTTTCCGTTGGGGATTGTCTGCCGAGATAAAAGCTCCTGATTTTGAAACTCGTATGGAAATAGCTCGTTTTAAGGCGCATAAAGATGGTATTGACTTCTCGGATGAGGTGTTGGAATATATCTGTAAATATGTAAGTAATAACGTGCGGGAATTGGAAGGAGCAATGATTTCTTTGCTGGCCCAGGCTACATTTAACCATAAAGACCTGACAGTTGATGTGGTGAAGGATATTTTGGGTAAAATGGTGAAGAATCAGAAAGTCGAGTTGACCGTGGAACATATTCAGCAGGTTGTTTGTAATCATTTTAACATGGCTCCCGAAATGTTGCAAGAGAAGACGAGAAAGCGGGAAGTTGTTCAGGCTCGTCAGCTGGCCATGTATTTCAGCAAGACTTACACGAATGCATCGTTGGCATACATCGGTAAACAAATTGGTAAGAAGGACCACACAACCGTGTTGTATGCTTGTAAGGCTGTTACCGATCTGATGGAGACCGATCGTGCTTTTAAGGCTCAAGTGGAGGAACTCCAAAAGAAACTTTATTGCCGTAACTAATTATCACGTTCCTTTATGGAGGAGGATAAATATAGAACCGTAAACGCGATTGCCGAAGGCCTGTACAAGGAAAAAGGCAGTCGCTTTATTTCTTTTATTTATCCCGTGAAATCCGAAGAAGAGATTAAAGATATTGTTACCGGGCTTAAGACGAAGTTTTATGATGCCCGACACCATTGTTATGCTTATTGCCTAGGGGCAAACCGGGAGCGTTTCCGGGCGAATGATGACGGGGAACCTTCTTCTACGGCGGGTAAACCCATCCTCGGACAGATTATTTCCAATGACTTGTCCAACGTGCTTATCGTGGTGATCCGGTATTTCGGGGGAATTAAGTTAGGGGTATCCGGTTTGATTCAAGCCTATAAAGAAGCTGCTGCCGATGCGATCAATCATGCAGAGATCGTGGAGCGAACGGTAGATGAAGTTATTCACGTGCGTTTTACTTATGTAGTGATGAATGACGTGATGAAAGTATTGAAAGAAGAAGAACCGGACATTTTATCCCGAAATTTTGAGATGGAATGTGAGATGACTTTGTCTATCAGACAGAAAGATATGCCTCGTCTTAGAGAACGTTTGTTGAAGATCGAGTCTTTGAGTATCGAAGATAGTGTTTCAAAAAGTGTGTAAATTCCGAATTGATTATTTTTGTAATGCAATTTTCAAAAACGAATTACAATGGAATTTACACATGAACAAATCTCGGAAATAATTTCCGAAATCACAAACGGTGAACTAGGTTTACAAGGCTTGGTTAAACAAGGTTTAGAGAGTTTAATGTTATCGGAACGTGCTCTTCATAACGAGACACGTGGTGACGTGAGTAACGGTTTTCGTGGTCGTCGAGTATGTCATGGCGGTAAGGTCTTCGAGCTTCGGGTCCCGCGTAGTCGTAACAACCATTTTTACCCGATGTTACTGGGGGTGCTAAAAGA
>NZ_JADMSV010000008.1:0-129321 GCF_015560935.1 Butyricimonas sp. BSD2780061689_150309_C8 | reverse complement strand
CAGGTGTAAAGCCGGTGACGGCAAAGCCGAGTGGTACTAATCACCCGAAAGTTGACGTTCGGTGGGTGAGATGATTCAGTTAACGTTCCAGGCGATTGTCAATCAAGGTGATTGACGGTTGATAGAAAGCATGAGATGAAGAAACTTTAAAGATATTGTCACGAGCGGCCGGAGGGCTTGATGAGGTGACAGGAAAACATTAAAAGGTGTCTATAGCGACGGTGATCCACCTCTTCCCATCCCGAACAGAGAAGTTAAGCCCGTTAGCGCCGATGGTACTGCCCTTGGGTGGGAGAGTAGGTCGATGCCGAATTTTCAAAATCGCTGGAATTTGTTTCAGCGATTTTTATGGCGAGGTAGCTCAGCTGGTTAGAGCGCATGATTCATAATCATGAGGTCTCCGGTTCAATCCCGGATCTCGCTACAAAGCAAAACCAAGGCTAACAGGGCCTCCAATTTCTTGGAGGCCCTGTTTTTTATTTTCGTGAACTCACATCTCTTTCATATAGCAATTTTGTTATAATTTTATTTGTATGATTATAACAAAATTGCTATATTTGTATTGTTAAATAAAAGTTCTCGGCTTTATGAAGTACAGGCAATTGTACGCGGAACTTATTGCAGCTGGCTGTTATGTTGTTCGGAATGGAGGAAATCATGATATGTGGTTTAGTCCAATAACTGGCAATACTTGGCCAATACCAAGACATGGCAGTCACGAGGTGCCTAAAGGTACTGAGAGTAAGATTCGTAAGGTGATGGGGATTTAGTCCCCACACCTTTAAAGTTGATTTTGTTTGACGAAAGGTAGCGGTTTTACCCGCTACCTGTTTAAACTAAACAAGTAGAATGAATTATGAAAGTTACTGTTATCATGGAAAAGGCTACAGACGGGTATTACTCCTGTTATGTGGAGGATGAGTTAGATGGATTCGGTCTAATGGGGCATGGTGCTACTGCGGAAGAGGCTAAAAAAGATATGTTATTAGCTTATGATGAAATAAAGGAAATGTTTAGCCAAGAGGGAAAAGATATTTCGGAATTAGAGTTTGTCTATAAATATGATATGCAGACATTTTTTAATTACTTTTCTTTCTTGAATATTTCTAAGATTGGAGAAATGGCAGGTATTAATAGTTCTTTATTAAGACAATATGCTTCTGGTGCAGCAATGGCCGGAGAAAAACAATACAATAAAATAAAGGATTGTATCAATCGTATTGCACACGAACTTTCAGCTGCAACCTTTTGAAAAACAATTCATCTAGCGATGAATTTTATTTAACAACCAAAGAGGATGTGTTCACATACATCCTCTTTCTAATTGAATATTTTATTCGGCAACAGTTACCTCGATACCGCGTTCACGCAATCCTTCGAGAGTTTTACTAGGTACATATTTATCCGTGATAATGTGATCAACGGCATCCAGATCGCATATTTTTCCGAAACCTCTGCGTCCGAATTTAGAAGAGTCAGCCAGAACGACTACTTTTTGTGCTGCTTGTATCATTACTTGATTTAAATTAGCTTCCATCATATTCGTGGTTGTTAATCCATAGTCCAGGTCTATTCCGTCAACTCCCATGAAGAGTTTACTACAAGAAAAGTTTTCCAGCATTTTTTCTGCATAATTTCCAACGACAGAGACAGAACTATTCCGTACGAAACCTCCGAGTTGTATTATATCTATGTTCTTGTTACGAGCTAGGATATTTGTAACGTTGATAGCTGCAGCGATTACCGTGAGGTGGCCTTGAGGCACGATCTCCCGGGCCAACGCATGCATTGTTGTTCCGGATGCAATGAGAATAGAGTCGTCTGCTGTAATTAGACTTGCAGCATATCTACCTATCAGTCGTTTTTCTTCGGGATAGGACTTTTCTTTCTCGTTTACATGGCGATCATTGATATAAGGGTTGATTAAAATGGCACTACCGTGTGTGCGATAGAGCATTTCCTTTTCCTCAAGTAAGGTAAGATCCTTGCGAATCGTTACAGAAGATACTTTTAATTGGTTGGCGAGATCAACAACTGAAACGGAACCTTGTTGGCGTAATGTTTCTAATATGTAGTTGTGCCTTTCACTTAGAGACAATGTTTTCATTTTGTTTCGATAATCATATTTCCACCACTGCAAATATACATCTGTTTTATTGAATATTACTTATCAAGTGTTGTAATTAATTTTAAACTGGGGAAATATATTTCTTAAAAAATAGAAACTTTTGCTCTGAGTTTCCGTAAATTAAGATCAATACCAAAGAAAGAGATGGCACTACTCGTAACGAGAAATGAGCCATGGAGACCAATAACAAAGAACGAAATTTAGGAAAACGAAGTTTCGGTTCGTAAGTATATGGTATGCTTGCGGAACGTTATTGGAATTTTATAGATTGTTGAATACATAAATAATTGTGTTATGAACCGAAAAGATATGTTGAATAAACTTCAGGAACCTGAGAAAGTATGGGATATGGTTGTGGTTGGAGGGGGAGCTACGGGTTTAGGAGTGGCGGTTGACGCCGCAACAAGAGGATATAGCGTTGTCCTCTTAGAAATGGCAGATTTTGCCAAGAGTACTTCCAGTCGGAGTACGAAACTGGTACACGGTGGTGTACGTTATCTTCAAAAAGGCGATGTCGCTTTAGTATTAGAAGCATTAAGGGAGAGAGGGCGAATGAAGGCTAATGCCCCGCATCTCGTGAAGGATCAGGCTTTTGTAATATCGAATTATACATACTGGGATAATTTCCTGTATTTCTGCGGGCTTACGCTTTATGATCTGTTGTCTTTTGGTTTCGGGTACGGGAGAAGCCGTTTTATTTCCCCCAAGAAGGTGATGGAGTATTTACCGACATCGGTGAAAAAAGGATTGAAGGGAGGTATTGTTTATCATGACGGGCAGTTTGATGATTCGCGGATGGCAATTAATTTGGCCCAGACCAGTGCGGATAATGGGGGTGTGATACTTAACAAAGCGAAGGTTTCCGGGATTGTGCATGACCAGAACGGGAAGGTTGCCGGGGTGAAGTTCGTGGATATGGAGTCCGGAAAAGAGATGCAGTTGAAGGCGAAGAGTGTGATCAATGCCTGTGGAATTCTCGTGGATGACCTGATGGCGATGGATTCTCCTGGACATAGTAAGATGGTGACACCGAGCCAAGGAGTACATCTGGTGTTAGATATGAAGTTTTTGCAGAGTGATTATGCGATCATGGTGCCGAAGACGAGTGATGGACGGGTGTTGTTTGCCGTACCTTGGCACAATAAGGTTGTTGTGGGGACGACGGATATTATGCGTCCGGTTCCGGAAATAGAGCCGAAACCGTTGAAGGAAGAAATTGATTTTATTCTGAAAACGGCTTCTTTATACATGGATCCGGCCCCGACGTATGCTGATATTGAATCCGTGTTCGCGGGGCAACGGCCGTTAGCAGCCCCGAAACACGAGGGAAAGAGTACGAAAGAACTTTCCCGCGGACACAAGATTATAGTTTCCGATAATAATTTAATCACGATCACGGGAGGTAAATGGACTTCTTATCGTTTGATGGCCGAAGATACGGTGGATAAAGCGATTGCCATGAAACTGGTGGATGCCAGACCCTGCGTGACGAAAAAATTCCATATACACGGGTACCGGAAGAACCCGAACCTGAAAGACCACATGTACGTTTATGGTAGTGATCAGGATGCGATTATGAAGTTGATCGCTGAAAATCCGGAATACGGAAAGAAACTGTCAGATAAATATGATTATACCGTAGCCGAAGTTGTTTGGGCAGTTCGGGAGGAGATGGCCAGAGAAGTAGAGGATGTTCTTGCACGGAGGGTTCGATTGTTGTTTGTTGATGCGAGAGAGGCGATTAAGGCAGCCCCGCTGGTGGCAGAAGTGATGGCGAAAGAACTTGGGAAGGATCAGGCATGGATTGATGAAGAAGTGAAGGAGTTCACTGAACTGGCAGAAAATTACATCGCGGCTAAGATCATGTTTTGATCTTAGCCCGGTGTATTTCATCCGGAAAGAGCCGCGAGTAGTAATGGAAACGTTTACGATAATCAGATTGGAATCAATATAATATTTATTAAAAATTAATATCATGTGGAGTTTTCTGAAGCCTGAGCCTCACAAACCCTTGTTGCCTAAAGAGAAAATTGACCCCACGTACAAGAAGTTACGTTTACAGGTCTTTTTAGGTATATTTATAGGGTATGCGGGGTATTATTTAGTACGTAAGAATTTTACTCTGGCAATGCCCTATTTGCAGGAGTTGGGATTTGACAAGGGAGATTTAGGGGTGGCTCTTTCGGCTAATGCTATCGCTTACGGGATATCGAAGTTTTTGATGGGAGGGGTTTCCGACCGGAGTAGTGCCCGTAAGTTTTTGCCGTTGGGACTGGTGTTATCGGCACTCGTGACGTTGTTTTTGGGAACAAGTGCAGGAGTCTCTTCAATCGTGGTCATGTTTATTACCCAGTTTTTGATCGGTTGGTTCCAGGGGATGGGCTGGCCACCTAGCGGTCGGGTGATGACGCACTGGTTTTCCTTGAAGGAGCGGGGGACCAAAATGTCGATCTGGAACGTGGCCCATAACGTGGGAGGTAGTTTGGTCGGGATCATGTTTTCCGTGGGGTTGGTGTGGTTCGGTTCCTGGCAGTCTGCCACGTTTATTTTTCCGGCTGTTGTGGCCTTGGTGGTTGCCGTGATCGCGTTTATTCTGATCCGGGATACGCCGCAATCGTGTGGTCTGCCGCCGATCGAGGAATATCGTAATGATTATCCGAAAAATTACAGCGCGAAGTCGGAGGAAGAGCTGACGGCAAAAGAGATCTTTTTCAAATATGTTTTGAATAACAAGATATTATGGTATATCGCTATCGCTAATGCTTTTATCTACTTGGTAAGATACGGGGTGCTTGACTGGGCGCCGACTTACCTGAAGGACGTGAAAGGGTACGATAGCGGGGCGGTGGGCTGGATTTATTCAGCTTACGAGATCGCGGCCATTCCCGGTACGATTATCTGCGGTATCGTGAGTGACTACGTGTTCAAGGGACGACGGGCGATCACGACGATGATTTACATGGTACTGGTGGCCTTGTTCGTGTTTATTTACTGGCAGACGGAACATAATCTGGTGATGGATAGTATATGCCTGATCGCTATCGGGTTCTTGATTTACGGGCCGGTGATGTTGATCGGGGTACACGCCTTGGATTTGGCGCCCAAAAAAGCGGCCGGAACGGCTGCCGGACTGACCGGCTTTTTCGGTTATTTCTTTGGAACGGCTTTGTTAGCAAATATCATGTTGGGGTACGTGGTGGATCACCTCGGATGGGACTGGAGTTTCATTATCCTGTTGGGAGCCTGCGCTCTGGCATTCATTTTTACGGCATTTACAGTAAGAGAAGAACAATATCTGGTAAAAGAGAGTACTAACAAACATTAAACGCTCTAAAATTCAAAATTATGATTAAAAAGTTTTTTCATGCAGTGATGGCATGCGGGTTGATAGCCTTGGTCATGTCGTGTGAAGATCAAAAATTCAACAACATAAATGTCGATGTCGACAAGGTTGAATTGGATCATTTGACTCCCGATATGATTAAAGTGCGGGATTACGTGCCGGAGTATGCTGTTGTCGCTCACCGGGGATCGACGTTCTGGACCCCTGAAGAGACGGAGGCAGCGTATCGCTGGGCGAGAGAAATCGGGGCTGACTATCTGGAATGTGATATGCAGGTTTCGAAAGATGGGGTGGTGTTGGCATTGCATGATGACAACTTGAAACGAACCACGAATATCGAGAACGTGTTCGGGGAGACTATCCCTTACGAGATTAGGAAAGCGTATTACCAGAAGATCGGCTACTCGGCCGAGGAGGCTGATGCGTTGGTGAAAGAGGATGCCAAGAATTTTGTTCCGAATCTTCCGGCTTATTATACCTACGAGGAGTTGATGATGCTGGATGCCGGAACATGGTTTAATGAAACGAGTATCGAACAGGCCCGTCCGAGCTTTGCCTCACAACATCAATACATTTCTACATTGGAGGATCTCGTGGCTTATTCCAAGGGGAAAATGCTGGAACGGGACGCGCAGGGAAAACGAGTGTTCACGATGGGACAGAAAACCGGAGAGAAGATCAAGAGTTTAAGCGGTACGGCCGACGTGATCAAGTATACGTTTGGTTACGTGGATGATCCGGAGGACACGGGAAACCGTCCGGGAATTTATATCGAGTTTAAGGAGCCGTGGCTGAATCCTACCGGGTTCGAGGAGATTGTCTACAAGGAACTGGATCGTTTGGGAATGAATATTATCACGCAACCGGAACCGGAAAGCAACCCGTTCTATGTGAATGGCAAGGTAAACACGGGGAACACGAATGGTAAGGTGATTCTGCAGACCTTCTCGTTGGAGAGCCTGGTGAGGGTAGCCGAGCATTTTGAAGGCAAGGTCCCGATGTGTTTCCTGTTGTGGAAAGGTACGGGAGCGACGGATATCACGTATGACGATCCGCTGGGTTATGCCTCGTTTATTAATCTGGGAGTGAAGTACAAGGCTCATTTTATCGGACCGTGTATTGCCGGAGCCCCGAATAATTACCCGGAACTGAACCAACCGTGGCAGGATTACTTGATTCACAAGGCTGGAATGAAGAATCATCCCTACACGTTTGACACGTATGACCAGATGGCCAAGTATTTCGGACAATATAATTTCGGTGTCGAGATTGACGGGAAATATAAAGCACCTTATCTGGATGCATTGTTTACGAACCATTCTGATATGAGTATCAACTATATGATTACTCAAGGCTGGCGAAAGAGTCCGGCTTCCGAGACATTGGTTGACGCGAAGGTGGTGTTGGAGAGATTAGGTTACTAAATAATTGTTTAAATGCAGACCAGTATGAAAAAATATATATTATTCCCTGTTGTATTAGTCGCCCTCGTGTTGTCGTCTAATATGGTGAAAGCTCAGGCCGAGGATGTTTCCAATCCTCTTTTACAATATATCAATAAGGATAAAGGAATTCGTTTCACGGCAGGCGCCCGTTTGTTTGCTGATGTGGCTTATTATCATTCGGAGTATACGCCGATGAAGTCGGGGGCAGCGCTCACGGATGCTCGCATACGGACGTCGTTGACATACGGGCCGTTGTATTTTTACGCTGATTTCGATTTTTCGAAAGGAACTTTCAAGCAAAAGAATATTTTCGTGCGATATAATTTTCACGAATCAGCGTACGGGATTCATAGTGTGAAGGCGGGCTATTTTAACGAACCGTCGAGTATGAGTCTGAACGCGAGTTTGTATAATTACCATTTTATTTCCCGTGCGGCTCCGGCCATGGCTTTATCGGCCGGGCGTGGTTTGGGGATTACCTACAAGTATTATGATGCCACTTTCTTCGCGGATCAAGGACTTTTCGCTGAGAACAAGTACAATGACCAGATTTCCGGTTTCCAAGGAGTAAGCTTGAGTGGACGCTGGTTGTACAAGCCGCTTAATAATGAGTTTATAACCTTACACGTGGGAGCCTCTTTCCGCTACGGACGGATTAACACGGGTGAGGTGGTGAATAACGTGTTCAAGACGAATGTGGAGTTGGAGTCGAATATGCAGACTTACGTGGACGGTACGACGGAATTCCTAAACGCACAGGTGCCTTGGGCGAAGAATACAATCACGGTAGGACCGGAAGTGCTGGTGGTTACCAGTAATATGTTTTTGCGGGGCGAGTATATTTACAAGAGGTTGTACAAGAAAAGAAATGACGAGGCTTTGTTCGAGAATCAGTTGGGAGGCGTTTGGAGCTGGACTACCTTGGCATCCTGGCAGGCCGGAAACCCGATACGGAGTTCCAAGTTCCAAGGGGCGTACGTGGAAATGGGATACTTGCTTTGCGGTGAAGGATACGGTTATGACGACGAGTACGGATTGTTGCGGGGAAGTAACGAGAGAGGAGATCTGGAGATTGTGGCCCGTTACAGTTACACGGATTTGAATGACATTAATAAAGGTGATTTCTTTTTAATTGGTAAGCAGGTATTTTATCCCGGGGGAGTGGTGGCAGATTACCCGGCCGTGTCAACGAGTATTGGCGGGGGACGGTTACATGCGGCCACGATTGGCGTGAACTACACGTTCAACCAGTACGTGAAGGTGATGGGCGAGTACCAGTATAGTAATTTAAAGAATGTTTATTTCCCGTTGGATAAGAATTTCCATCAGTTGCAGATGCGTTTGATGGTGTCGTTCTGATAGGAGAGAAGAACAAAGTTTATAAGGTTCATAAAGTTTATAAAGTTCATAAAGTTCATAAGGTACATGGCCCTCTGCGGGCGTATTGTTTACGGCAGCACAAGCTGCCGTTAAAACACGGTCCGAAGGACGCCCGTCACTTTATGAACTTTATAAACCTTATGAACTTTATAAACTTAGTGGACTATGTAGACTTTTTTTAGCGAGGTGGATTTGCTTTTTAATTCCTTTTCATTATTTTTGGGATTCGAAACACACAAACACTAATTTATCGCCAGATTATGAGAAAAGTCACTTTGTTATTGATGACCTTGGTTGCTATAACCAGTATGGCAACAGGTCAGGTTGACGTGAGTGCGGTCAATAAACCGATCGAGTTGTTGAACGAGGCAAACACGGATATTGAAAATGGAGATTATAAAGATGCTGTTCAAAAATTGATCGCGGCTAATCGATTGAATCCGAAATTGAGGGAGGTTTACTCGTCTTTGAATACAGCTTGTACTCACACGAACCAGATTTCTTTGCTGAAGGAGTTTCTAGTGAAAGGAAAGGGGATATTTGAGGAAGATGATGAGCTTTGTTATTATTTGGGAAATATTTACCAGAATCAACAGAATTACGCGGCAGCCATAAAGGAGTATTCTCTGGCAATCCAATACGCTAAGAAAAATGGGGAAGAGTACGAGTTGGTATATGCTTATTATTTGAACCGGGGGAATTGTTACTTGAAACAGCGTGAATTCGCGAAGGCGATACCGGATTATACTTATTCTCTCAAGCTGAACAAGGATAACGGTGCTATTTACGCGAACCGGGGAATTGCTTATTTCAGTACCGGAAAACGCAAGGAGGCGTGTGCCGATTGGAGGAAAGCTAAATCACTGGGAGTGACGAGTGTGAATGCTTACATTAATCGCTATTGTCGATAGAGAATTTAAATAAAATAAGCGAGTCAAATGAGATTTTTGGCTCGCTTAATTTTTCTAGGAATTAGAAGGTCCAGCCTAATCGAAGAACCGGTTCGATGTATGTTTTGACATTTGTTTGACGTATTTTTTCCGTCATTTTTTCATCGTATTCCGTGATGGTTGTTTCTCCTTGACTATTTAGTGTTGATTTTCCGGTATATTTTGCTTTTTGGCTGCTTTCAGTCTTGAGGCTTAAACCGAATTCTGTTCCAATGTACAAACCTTTGTACAAGTAAAAATCTAATCCCGTGAATATGGCAAATGTCGCACCGGAGGTTGCGGGATCATTTACTGCGTCAAGTAGATCTTCTTCATCCCAGTTGCCGTCAAGTGCAAGTATAGCTCCGTTTTTAATTTTGCCGTTGAATTTGTTGGAAGAGGTGTTTGATTCACTTATTCTTTCGGAGTAACCTTCTATTTTAGTTGAGGCAAAGTGTTTCTTGTACCCGATACTTCCGCCCACGTAAGCATTTAGTCTTTTTGCCAGATCGAAGTGACGTTCATAACCCAAGTCCAGGTTAAAATCCCCGGTCGTGCTTTTGAATTCATTTTTGTAGCTGGTTTTTATCTCATTTTCTTCTTGAGAATCCGAGTCTGTGAACTTGTTTTGAGTTGAATTGATTCCGAATTTCAAGCGAATAGCATCCCTGTCAGAAATGAAATAACGGAATTTGAGTCCGTCTAATTGGAACGTTTTGCCATCCTGATCGAAGGGATTGAATTGAATTTCAGTACCAAATGAACCTTTTTTAGGTTTTTGTTGTGCTGATACATTGTTAGAAACGATAAGTACGACAACCAGAATGAATAATAATTTTCTCATACTTTAAATAAAATTAGTGATTAATTTTTTCCGGGGACAAAAGTATATATAATTAAGCGAGAACTTTGGATATGACCGGTAAAAATAACGCCCAAATTATCGTATGAGTATATCGACAAGTGGCAGGAATATTCCTGCCACTTGCTATTTGAAAATATCAATCAGTGATGTGAGGTTGCTGGTAAAGAGTTTAACCGAAATGGCGAGGAGAATGATACCTAAGAATTTACGTAATATATAAACCCCGCCTTTCCCGAATACCTTTTCGACCAGCGATACATTTTTTAGTACGAAATAGACAACAATAATGTTTAGGGTTAAGGCGATAATAATATTGATGGTATGATATTCCGCCCGTAAAGCCAACAACGTCGTTAATGTTCCGGCTCCCACGATCAAGGGGAATACTAGCGGTACAATGGATGCCGTTCCTGATGGACCGTCATTTTTGAAAATAGGGATTCCGAATATCATTTCTACTGCCAGTACGAAGATCACGAGGGATCCGGCCACGGCAAACGAGGAAATGTCCACGCTGAACAAGTTGAGCAGACCATCCCCAACGAAAAGGAATGCCACGAGAAGAATATACGATGCCAGAGCGGCTTTTATGGCACTAATTTTGTGTCCTTTATTTTGAATATCATTAATGATAGGCACGGCTCCCGTGATGTCAATTACGGCAAACAGGACCATGAATGCACTTGCAAGTTCTTGTATACTAATGTCTGAAAAACTCATATCAAAAAGATTGGTTTATTCTTGATTAAAGGTTATTTTTGCCTACAAAGATACAGAAACAAGAGGTGTTATCAAAATGAATCAAAATAGAAAAGTTATGGCGTATACGAAACTAATTGTCGAGAAACAGGATAATATTTGCACGGTTAAAATTAATAACCCGGAGGCGTTGAATGCTTTGAATTCGACGATTTTGAAAGAATTGGATGCTGCCTTCTCGGCTATCGGAGAGGATGATAGTGTTGATGTTGTCATTCTGACGGGTGAAGGACGCTCGTTCGTGGCGGGAGCGGATATATCCCAGATGAGTACGTTGAATGCGGTGGAGGGGAAAACATTTGGAGAGCTGGGGGCGGCTGTTTTCCGCAAAATCGAATTGTTGAACAAGGTGGTTATTGCCGGTGTAAATGGTTTCGCGCTAGGGGGTGGATGTGAGTTAGCCATGGCTTGTGACATCCGTATCGCTTCGGTGAAAGCTAAATTCGGACAACCGGAAGTAGGTTTGGGGATCACCCCGGGATTTTCCGGTACGCAACGGTTACCGCGTATCGTGGGATTGGGTAAGGCAAAAGAGCTGATCTATACGGCAGACGTGATTGTCGCCGAGGAGGCCTATCGTATCGGGTTGGTGAACAAGGTGGTGGAACCGGAAGCGCTGATGGATGAATGTATGGCCATGGCGAAGAAGATCGCGGCAAAGGCCCCGCTGGCTGTGCGTTATGCTAAAGAGGCGATTAACCGGGGAGTGGAGACAGATATTGACACGGGTATTTCGATCGAAAGTGATTTGTTCGGGTTGTGTTTTTCAACCGAGGATCAGAAAGAAGGAATGCAGGCATTTCTAGGCAAAAGAGGAGCGGAATTCAAGAAAAGATAAAAGCTGAAAAGCTGGCGTTTGTACGATAATAGAGAATTTGATATTATATAGTTGAAGGTTTTAAATTAAGAGGAAATGAAAATTTGCGTTGTAGGTACAGGTACGATGGGTAATGGTATTGCCCAAACCTTTGCTCAAGCCGGGCATGACGTGTTGTTAAAAGGTCGTTCAGAGGCATCTTTAGGTAAAGCTCATAAGGCTATCGAGAAGAGCCTTTCCAAGTTGGTAGAAAAAGGTAAAATGGAAGCTGCCGAGAAGGATGCTATCAATGCCCGCATCAAGGACACTATGGCATACGAGGATTGTAAAGATGCAGATTTAGTGATCGAGGTGGTTGCCGAGGATATGGCAACCAAGAACGAGATATTCAAAACATTGGACGCGATCTGCAAGCCGGAAGCTATTTTGGCCACGAATACGTCTTCTCTTTCTATCACGGAAATTGCTGCCGCAACGAGTCGTCCGGAGAAAGTGATCGGTATGCACTTCTTTAACCCGGTGCCGATGATGAAATTGGTTGAGGTGATTAAAGGGCAGTTGACTTCCCAGGAGGTTCACGACAAGGTGATGGCAATCGCTGCAGAAGTGGGTAAAACCCCGGTAAGCGTGAACGAGGCTCCCGGTTTCGTGGTAAATAGAATCCTAATCCCGATGGTGAACGAGGGTATTGGAATTTACGCTGACGGTGTTGCTACCAAGGAAGAGATTGACGAGGCCATGAAATTAGGGGCTAACCACCCGATGGGACCTTTGGCTTTGGGAGACTTGATCGGTTTGGATGTGTGTCTGGCTATCATGGAAGTGCTGTATAATGAATTCGGTGATTCCAAGTATCGCCCTCACCCGTTATTACGGAAGATGGTTCGTGCCAACTTGTTGGGACGTAAGACCGGAATCGGTTTCTATGATTATCGGAAATAGGAAATAAAAAGTTTATAAAGTTCATAAAGTTTGTAAGGTTCATAAAGTTGCATTTGAGTGCAATGGATCTTATGAATTTTATGAACTTTGTTTTTGAATGGTGGTTGATTTGTCTAAACAACTATGTTTGTTCCCTTGTCTTTCAGAAAGAAACTACAGAATTCATTCAATCAATCTGTTGCGTAGTTTTGATTCGCTATGCTTCTTGGGTAAGCCAAGGAAGTCAAGGAATACTGTGTCCTTGAATATTACAGGTGCATTTGGATAAGACTCTAATAATCCTTTTGATAGATTCTTCTTATCACTAAGCAGCGTTGAAAATGTCTGATTGGTTAAGCTCCGGTCTAACTCTTTTACATTCAGACGTTCCTTGTGAGCATATAATATATAGAACAAACGTTCTTCGTTATTACGACAACGGCTAAGTATCATTGTATGATTGGTGAAAGTGGTCATTGTAAGAACTTGAGGCATTCGTGCAGTTGACAACTGCACAATCTCATTATTTTCCCCTTCATTTATGTTATCATCTTGGGTTTCTAAATGAGCGATTGTAATTGTGCAGTTGTTGACTGCACGAATTCATGTGACAGAAATTTCTCTACCGTTAAGCTAAATTGAGGCGTGGAATACTCTTCAAAATACTGAACCATATTGTAGATGTTTCTTCGGCTATATCCTCTTAAATCAGGACGGCGAGCACGAATGTATTCTGATAGTTGGCTCACCACCTTGCTTCCCCATTCTTCACTTTTCAGCTTTGCTGATACATAGCTTCCCACGTACCATGCAGTCTGTAGCAATTCCTCGTTCACCATACGAGAGGCTTTGCTTTGGTGCAATTGAATGATGCTAATCACTTCGTCAAACTGCTTTTCATGCAGAACTATAATACTTTTGTTCTCGTCCATATTGCAAATTTACGCATTATTGGTATTTTGAACAATAATCTTCGCCATTGTAATTGATGCTTTGAATTTCAGTCACAAAGGTAGTTATTATTAATGAAATGATTGCTTGCTGCGCTGAAAAGTGGAATTTCTTGTAATGTTTTATTGTCCTAGTTGTATTACTTGACGTTTTTGCGGGTGAGAATCGTCTGCTGATGAACGGGATGTAAAGTTGTTGAAATTGAATGTTAGCCCGATCCAGTAAGCATGGGTGGCTTCTTTGCTGTAATTTGCCAGACGATAGGTGTCCGTGTTTGAACGGGCTTGCCATTCGGACGTGTCGAAGACGTCGGAAACGGAGAAACTGACTTGAAGGCGATTATTAAAGAAGCCTTGTTTGATTGCCAGATCGAGATAGTAATTCTCTTCAATTTTGAATTGTGGAACCTTTGTTGGTGATTGATAAGAGAAGAGGGCCTGAAATTCGGTATGTTTTTTAGAATTTAAGTTTAATTCCAAGTTGCCCGACCAAGAGAAATCGTCAACATGAAGGTTTATTCCTTGATATTTCCCGTTGGCATGAGCGTGGACGAGGGATATGGAAGGTGTGATTGTCATCCATGAGGTGGGAGATCCGGATAGATTGATGTCCAAGCCGACCTTGTTTTCCATGCTACCATTCGTGTAAGACAGGGTTAACGTGTTGTCTTCCGAAAATAACGTGACGGGGGTGATAAACCTTTCGGTGGAATTGAAATAAAAATTCCCGTTCAGCTGGATCTTTTCCCCGTGTAGAAGATAATTGATTTCGGCCCGGTTCGTGATTTCGGGGCGTAATAGCGGGTTACCTTGCTCGAATGTTTGGTGGTCGATCGGATTTGTAAATGGGGTTAGTTGGGTGTAATCCGGGTGTGTGGCCTTTCTAGTAAAATGAAAGGCCAGTTCTTGCTGATCAGAAGGAGTGTATTGGAGTGTTAGGTGCGGGTAAAAGTAGAATCGATCAAAATTATGTTTGGCCGTGTTTTCCATGAGCTTGGTGCGGGTAATATCGTAATCGGCGTGTAGCCCTATTTTATAGAGCCAAAACTCTCCTTGTTGTCGGGAGTAGGAGAGATGTGCCGTGTAGATGTATTCATGGTGGTTGAGGCCGTCGTTAAGGGGCAAATTTGATAACCAATTGTCGAGGGTTTCTTCCGTGCCGTGAAGATTGTATCGGGTTTTGTTCCATCTGGAAAAAAATTGAATTCCGGTTTCGAGTTGCCCTTGGTTTTCGAATGTATATAGATAATCCATTTGCAGGCGGACGAATTCCGGTTTCTCGTTTCCGGTGGTGGTATAGGTGAGGAGATCATCGATTTGATACGTGCTTGGGCGGGCATCTTTCGTGTGGGAGAAGATCCCGTTTAGCGATAGTTCGTGTTTGTTTGTTTCGTAGATGTGTTTGTAGAATAAGGAACCTTCAATTGTTTTCCGGCTGAATGCTATTCGATGGTGTAGGTCATATTCTTTTGTTTGCGTGCGATTATTTATATCCCGGTTTGTCGTGATCTTGGGGAATTGTAGTTTGAGATTCCATAGGAAAAGATTGCGAGAAGAGGGTCGCATATCCAATTGGAGGGCTATGGAATGGCTTAAATGGTGTTGTTCTGTCTCTAATAGTTGAGATGTTTCTGCCGAAAAAGAGCGAAATAACTCACTGCTGATTTCGATGCGATCCGAATGTCCGGAATAATCTAGGAATAGATCCCAATTCTTTTGTGTATATCCCAAGTTTACGTTTCCCGTGAAATTGTTCGTGAAATCATAGTTGAGGGAAACAGAACCGCTCCATGGGCTCTTGGTCTTTTTCTCGTTTTCTTGAGCGTAAATGTCCGTATTCGTGCAAAAGGTAAGAAGGCTGAAGAGGAGTTGTGTGATGTGCTTTTTCATATATCTACATTGTTGTTTTGTATGTTTGACAAGGGATATATGTGAAAACTTGTGTTTGTTAGAGATGTTTTAAGATTTTTTGTAATTTGTGGTTTCTGGAGAGAAACCCAAGAGAAGTGATGGAGATACTAAGGTGATAATCCCACTTTTTCGATGATGTCTCGACGCTTGGTCAGTGCTTATTTATCCGGTGATGTATGAGCTACGTGTAAGCTTCGAATAAGCTCTGAATAAGGGGGATTATTTGGGTTAGATTACTTCTTTATTTGGGTTGGTTTAGGGTAGGAATGGGGGTGATGTGTAGTTAAATATAATTTGAATTTGTTTTTATAGGAATGGTGGCAGTGGAGCTTGATTTAAGGGTGATTTATATATCTTAAAATGATCGTTTAATGCGCTGCAAATATACTAAATTTTCATATAGCGCAAATGGAAGTGAAATATTTTTTTTCGATTTAACAATCAGTTGGTTAACGTGTCTGTTAGAAATTACAAAAATCAATCAGGTATTAATAGCATTAAACGATCGTTTTTTTATAGGAAATGATGTTTATGCGGACAGCTTCTATGCGTTATTGCTGTTTAAGTATAGCGTACAGAACACATGGCAATAAATCAGGACTCGTAGTAGGGTTAGTGCGCGAAGCGCATCCGGTCGGGTCGTAATCTTCGAAATTGCCGGTATAAACACGAGCTTTTGTTAAAAAACAATCAATGATAACGACTGATAAATTAAACTGGTATGCCGCCTATACCCGTGTAAATCAAGAATTGGTCATTAAAAAGAAATTAGACGAATTAGGAGTAGAAAATTACCTGCCGCAGGAAGAGCGGGTACGTGAAACTCCACTTGGTCGAAAAAAGATCCGGGTTATTCTGATTCACGGGATGATCTTTATCCGGACAGATAAAGCGACTAGTTTTTCTTTACTAAACGATCACATGCTGAATGTCGTTTATTTGAAAGATCGTGAAGGACGTCATTCACTGATCATCCCGGATAAACAAATGGAAGATTTCATGTTCTTGTTGGACTTTTCTACTGATGGCGTGGAAGTGCTTAATAAGGACTTGAAAAGAGGTGATCGTGTACGAGTGATCAAAGGGCCTTTGCTGGGCTTGGAAGGAGAACTGGTACGCTTGAAAGGACACAAGCGAGTCGTCATTCGTTTGGATGGTGTGGCATCTATTGCCACGTCTTATATACCAAGTTCGTTTCTGGAAAAAATAGAGTAATAGGAATCAATGGAAAAGAATTTATTTCGAGAAGTGTACAAGCAGGTGTGTGGATTGGCATTGAAAGATTGTCCCCCCTCGTCCCTGTCGGGACTTTTGCATGGTTACTTGTCGGTTTATTCAATGGTACGTGTGTATCCATGGTTAGAAGATGAGTATGGTAGTATTTGGGATATTCATGATCGAATACGAGAGATTGCTAGAGTTCTTCAGGAATTGTTGAAGGATAAAGATATTCCCGTAGATACTCGTGCGGGGTATGCTGTAGACTTGATGGATGCTTACCTATTGTATTCGGATGTAAAATTCTTGGATGCTGCTTTAGATGCTGCTTATGAGATTCTTATTCCTAAAGGGAGTGATAAGATTGTGCTGCCTTGTCGTACACCAAATATTTGTCGGTTGCTCTGTAATTGCTATTATTTTACAGGGGAAGAAGAATGTGGATTGCTAGCTAAAAATCTAGTAACGGAAGCTTTAAGGGCAAGCCGGAAATTTAGTTGTGAGGAGTTGTGTGATTGGTGGAGTGGCATCTGCTTTTACGAGGATGTTGTTGGTGTTGTTGAATTGTCCAAAGAAGGGCAGATGCGGTTGAATGAGGAACAGGTTTGTTTATCTGATAGCGTAAAACAGAAGGAGAATGTGAGGCTTGAGTCCTTCCAAAGGATAGGGCAGAATGTGGATAGTGGTTTGATAGCGGAAGTTTTTTATGTTTTAGCGAAACGGGAGTTTGAGAAATGGAATAAAACGTGTAGGTAGATTGGTAAGGAGTGTGTGCACGTGGTGATAATACTTATGATCATTTAAGTTATAGATTATGAAGATAGCGATAGTGGGAACTGGGTACGTGGGCCTAGTATCTGGGACATGTTTTTCGGAAATGGGCATTGATGTGACTTGTGTTGACGTGAATCAAGAGAAGATAGAACAGTTACAACAGGGGATAATCCCGATTTACGAGCCGGGCTTAGAAGATATGGTGCACAAGAATGTGAAGGCGGGAAGGTTACGTTTCACGACAAATTTGGTGGAGATTTTGGATGAGGTAGAGGTCGTATTTAGCGCTGTGGGGACGCCCCCAGATGAAGATGGTTCGGCAGACTTGAGGTACGTGTTGGAGGTGGCTCGAACTGTGGGACGTAACATGAATAAATATCTGGTGGTGGTGACGAAGAGCACCGTGCCCGTGGGGACAGCAATAAAAGTGAAGCAGGCGATTCGGGAGGAACTGGATAGGCGTGGTGCAACGCTTGATTTTGATGTGGCTTCTAATCCGGAGTTCTTGAAGGAAGGGGCGGCAGTGGAAGATTTCATGCGTCCGGACCGTGTTGTTGTCGGGGTGGAATGTGATCGGGCCAAAGAGATGATGGCCCGTCTCTATCGTCCTTTCATGTTGACCAATGACCGGATGATTTTTACCGATATTCCTTCTGCCGAGATGATCAAGTATGCCGCCAACTCGATGTTGGCAACACGTATCTCTTTTATGAACGATGTGGCTAACTTGTGTGAGCTGGTAGGGGCTGACATCAATATGGTACGCAAGGGAATTGGGGCAGATACCCGTATCGGGCAGAAATTCTTGTATGCCGGTTGTGGGTACGGGGGAAGCTGTTTCCCGAAGGATGTGAAGGCTTTGATTAAAACTGCAGAGCAGAACGGTTACGAGATGCAGGTGTTGAAGGCAGTGGAAAGCGTGAACGAGCGACAAAAGTCAGTGCTATTCCGTAAGTTTGTGAATCATTTTGACGGAGACGTGAAAGGGAAAACTGTGGCATTGTGGGGCTTGGCATTTAAACCGGAAACGGATGATATGCGGGAGGCTCCGGCGTTAGTCTTGATTGATTTGTTAACTCGGGAAGGTACAACCGTGAGAGTGTATGACCCGATTGCTATGGAAGAGTGCAAAAGACGAGTCGGTGATAAAGTGATTTATTGTAAGGATATGTATGACGCTATTGTGGATGCAGATGCCTTGCTGCTTATTACGGAGTGGAAAGAGTTTCGAGTACCTAGTTGGAGTGTATTAAAGAAAGCTATGCGAGGTTGTGTGTTGATCGACGGGCGAAATATTTATGATGGAAAAGAGTTGAAGAAAAATGGTTTCGATTATTACAAGATCGGATGATCGTGATATAAAATATGGTAATTATATACTACTTTACAGTCCATTAAGGTAATGTTTGTTTTCATACTCAAACTCCTCCGTCACTTCGTGTCACCTCTTCTATGAACAGAGGAGGAGTTGGTGACTTTACCCGAAAACAGGGAGTATTTCAACTCTCCCTCTGTTTATAGAGGGAGTACGGCGAAGCTGGGAGTGAGTTGGTTTACTGTAAATTCATATATAAGTTCCTAAAATATATTTATATATTGAGGAGAAAGATTAATAGCGAGCATCATGAGAATCAAGGGAGATGTATTCTGGCAATAAAGGTACAAATAAAGAAATGGCTAGGGTAAAGGTTGTCCTTACTGACGGTGGATATAGAGGTGAGTTAATTAAAAACATAAAAAAAGAGTTTCGAATATCAGAGTAATTCGGGATAAACAATATATATGATAGTAATTGTAATTATCATTTTTATCTGTTTAATGGTATTGGTAAAGGGAAAAATTCACGATAGTATATCGTCTTTATTTGCATGGGTATTCCTTTTGTATTGGGGCGTATCGTTAGTAATATCGTCTTTCAATCCTTATAACTTGTATGAAGTTTCAAATTATGCAATCTTTTTATTGCTATTGAATGTAATTTCTTTTATTACTGGATTTTTGGTAGTCAAAAAGAAGGTAAGTGCTGAAATCTCTAAAATAGATATTCAAAATATAGTAAGTAGTAAATTATTTAAAATAGTACTATTAATTGGAATTTCATTGGTTTTTTCCTTATTTTTTGCAAAACAGCGCATAATGCAATATTATGATTATGAGACGGCTTTGTTTAGAGCTGATTTCTTTGAAATTTTATTTGAAGGAAATGCATTGTTGTTATACGGATATTATATGTTTCTATTTCCACTCTATTATTTTTTGATTTCTGTAGTTTGTTATTGCTTATTTTTCTATAGAAAGTGGTGGATTATTATTGGTTCTTTGCTTTATTTATTACCTTTTATGTCGTTGAATGAAGGGCGTATGCATTATATGGGATTTGCGTTAATATTGTTATTTGATTTTTTCTTATATAGGTCCAATCGGTCAAAAGTATTTCGAACTCCAAGAAAAGTAAAATATTTTAGTGTATTAGGTTTTGTCGCTCTTTATTTATTTATGGCTCATGCCACTGCAAACAGATTAGATAAGGATAGTTTATTAGATGGAGTAAGTGAGCTCAACAAATCATTCATAATATATAGTATAAGTCCATTTCGAGCATTTGATTATGCTATCAACAATAACTATGTTGAACTTGCTGGTGGATATCAATATGGGTTAGCCAGTATTTGTGGTTTTGATTATGTAATTTCAACTCTTCTAAAAAAAATAGGTATTGAGTATACTTCTTCGCGTACAATCACGAATAGTTATCTTCAAAATAATTCAGTGGTGGTTGGACCTGATCAAGAGATTAATTATGCGTTCACCAATGCAATTTACCATTACTATGATTTTGGCGCTTTAGGAATTGTTATAATGCCTTTTATATTTGGATGTATTTGTCGTTCAACTATTATGAGATTTAGCCATGAAGGGACATTTTATTTGCATGCAGCTTGTACATTTTTGTTTTTTATAATGTCTCATATGGTATTCAGTTGGTACTTTAACAAACTGTTCACAATACCATATTTGTTGTTTCTCTTTTATAAATGCCGTAATATAAATAGAAAGTTATTAGTTAGATGATGATTGAACGAGTAAAAGGAATAATCAAAGCAAACAAAACTATAGCTGAAAACTTTATATATATAACTTTGCTTCAGGTATTTTTATTGGTGGCTCCATTGATTACTTATCCTTATTTAGTAAAGGTATTAGGCAGAGAAGTATATGGAATGGTTATAACAGCTCAGGTTCTAGTTAGTTATTTTTCTATTGTGATAGATTTCGGTTCCAATAGTATTGCCGCACGATATATTGCATTGCGACAAGGCAACAAAGATTTGCTTTCAGATACATTATCTTGCATACTTTCAGCACGATTTTATATTTGGTGTATAGGTTTTGTTGTGTACTTATTAATTGTTAATCTCATTCCATCGTTTAAAGAACATTTTCTTATGTTTTTATTGATGTTTGGTATGACACTTAATGATCTGCTATTTCCTCAGTTTTTCTTTCAAGGAATTGAACAAATGAAACATATAACAATAATTAATTTACTGATAAAAGTAATTTTTATTTTATTGATATTTGTTTTTGTAAATGAAGTGTCTGATTATGTTTTAGTTCCTTTATTTTATTCTACTGGTTATTGTTTTGGTGGATTATTTGCACTGAATATAATTCATAAGCGATTTGGAGTGCGGTTGGCTTTAAAACCGATAAATAATGTTATTTGTTATATCAAAGATTGTGCGCCCTTGTTGGCAAAGGATTTAATCGCCACGGTTAAAGATAAATTTAATTTTTTTTTAATCGGTAAATTTGTTGGAATGGGGGATGTTGTCGTTTATGACCTGTGCGTAAAGTTTGTGAGTGTATTTTCCAAACCAGTGGGTATATTAGGGACGGTACTTCTTCCGCGTTTTTCGAAGTATCCTAATAGTAAACGACAAATGATGATTGTTTATTTATCATTTGCAGTTTCCTTGCTATTGGTAATAACAGCTAATTTGTTTTTGGATAAAATTGTATTTGTATTTCTGCATGAACATATAGATTTAATGCCTATCCGGTTAATATTATTAGCACCGCTTATGCTAGCAATTAGTCAATGCATAGGTTATGTATATATTTTAGCTAATGGAATGAATAAATATATGCTATATAGTATAATTATTGCAACATTCACTTATTGTATATGTATGAGTATTACAATCATTGCAGACAAAGCAAATAGTATTATACCATTTGTACTAATTGTGTTATTATCGTATTTTACAGAGACTTTATATCGAGTTTATATTTTTCTGAAAAAAAAGAAATAATCTTGCTTACTATGCTTGTGACTTACATCAGAATTGTCAATATCGTTGTGTTTTGTTCAATTAATGAGTTCGCAGACAAATATTTAATCGGATGAGACATAAATTAGTCATATATACAGCAATTATTGGTGGTAATTATGATTTTCTGCATCAACCTATGATAGTAGAAGATAATGTGGATTACATTTGTTTCGTAAAGAAAGGTAGTCGTTTCCCATCCCGAAATGGAGTATGGGAGATACGTGAAGTTGATTACGAGAATAAGGACAACACTAGAATTGCTAGATATATAAAAATGCATCCACATATACTTTTCCCTGATAATGAATATAGTTTGTGGATAGATGGTAACATACAGATTGCTACATCTGATTTGTATTCTATTGTTGATGAAAAAATTGATGAGGGAGTTTTGCTTTCAAGTATGTTTCATCCTCATTTGGATTGTTGTTATGATGATGCTTATGTATGTATGGCATCACATAAGGACAAAATATATCGCATAGTACTGCAGTTGCTGTATCTTAAATTTCATGGTTTCCCTAAAAATTATGGGTTGTATGAAACAAATGTGTTTTATCGTAAACATAGTTCTGAAAAAGTCATTCAGTTTAACAATTTATGGTGGCACCTGTTGTCAAATCTTTCAAGAAGAGATCAATTAGGATGTACTTACTCTATGTGGAAAATAGGAATTCCTATGAATTATCTTTTACCCAAAGGACTGCATGCAAGAAATAGTAAAATCGTAAACTATTATCCACACAAGGATAAGGCTCAGGTGCGAGTTAAGCAAGGAAAACTAAGAAATACATTATATTCTTGGATTAAACAAATTGTCGGATACAGAAAGAATAAAGAATGAAAGTATCAATAGCAATGGCGGTTTATAATGGCGAGCGATTTATACGTGAGCAGATTGATAGTATTTTATACCAATTACGGGTTGACGATGAATTGGTTATATCGGTTGATAAATGTACAGATAAAACGATGGAAATTCTTACAGCCATTAAAGACAAAGATGAGAGACTGAAAATTTATAGCAATCCCTATAGTTCCGGAGTTGTAAAGAACTTTCAGAATGCGGTAGAACATTGTAGGGGTGACATTATCTTCTATTCCGATCAAGATGATGTATGGATGACGGACAAAGTGGAAACGGTAAGGCGGGAATTCACTGATATGAGGGTAGCAGCCGTGATACATGACGCAAAATTGACAGACGCACGACTGAACGTGACCGCAGAATCGACTTTTAAGTTGAGAGGTGGTGTACGTACTTCTTTTTGGGGCAATTTCGTTCGTTTGAGTTTTATTGGGTGTTGTATGGCTTTTCGAGCGGCATATAAAGATGTGGTGATACCAATGCCGACAATATATCGCTCGCACGATTGGTGGACAGGGTGCTTGCTAGCTTGTGGAAAAACTCGTGTAAAGGCTATTGGTCGTCCGCTGATATTGCATCGTAACCATGAGAACAATGCCACGCCTAAACATCGTCCATCGCTTTCATACCAGTTACAGGTGAGATGGATTATTTTTAAAAATGTGGTATTGCGATATTGTAAGAAAAAAAGAATCGATAAATCGTTAAATGTATAGGGATCTATGGCAGGAGTGATTTCAACACTTTATGAAAGTATAGCACTGCTCTCTCCACGGATAGAGGTTAAACTAAGGCAATTCTACTGGAAAAATAGTTTAAAATTGACAAGGTTTAATCCGAATAAGGTAGAAAATCGTGTACTAGCAAAAGAAGAAAATCCAGAAGTAGATTTTGATGAAATACTTAATCAATTGAAAGTGTGGGGAGTAAAAGAAGGAACATTACTGATAGTTCATTCATCGTATGATAGTTTGAAGTGTACAGGATTATCTCCTTTAGAGATAATTGGTAAATTACGAAAACTAATAGGGACAAACGGCACATTAGCAATGCCAGTGATTCGTAGTTATAGGGAAGAACCAGAACCTTACATGAAAATGAGGAAAGATTATAGACCACCAAAATCGATTTACAACGTGAGGCGTACGCCTGTTTGTACGGGTTTGTTACCTACATTGCTAATGCGTATCCCCGGAGCAGAAATTAGCTTGCACCCTTTAAATCCGATTTGTGCGGTGGGACCATTAGCAAAGGAAATGATGAAGAGGAACATCTGTGGAGAGAATCCTTCCCCGCATGGCCGTCAGTCTGCTTGGAAGTTCTGTTTGGATCATAACGCTATCATCATTGGACTCGGAACGGATCTACGACACCATAATACGATGGGGCATGTGGCAGAAGAGGCTTTTGATGATTGGTACTGGACGGATGATGATTGGTATAATTTGAGAGAATTTACAATAGAAAAGTCAAAAGAAGAAAATATAGAAATTACAGTGAGAGAACGAAAACCATTATGGGGGATGCTCTATCTGGCTGAAATTAATCGATATCATGATTTTTTGAAAGGTGGTATTGTAAAATCAAAGATGTTTGGTAACATATTATTAGAGTTTGAATACTCTCAAAGTCTTATATCATATTTACGAAAGAAAAACAAAAATGGTTATCCATATTTTAAATAAACAAAAAATGAACAATTTACAGAAACTCAATACAGTTTTTATTACTTCCTTCGAAATAGATGAGTCGCAGTTGGATGATGTGGCTTATAATACTGTAGCATTGTGGGATTCAGTAGGACAGATGATTTTGATTACCAATTTAGAGGAACAGTTTGATATAATGATCGATATGGAGGACATCATGGACATCAACTCGTATAAGGCTGCAAAAAGTATCTTGACAGAAAAATATAATATTGATTTTAAAAATGTTTAATTTATTGCAATATGCTTCACGGAAAGCTATAGTAACAGATCGTGGAGAAACATTAACATACTTGCAGCTCAATAACGAGGTTGAGTTATTCCATAAAGCGCTTCCTGCAAAGGGTTTTTTATTTATACTCAGTGAAAATTTATTGGGTGCTTTAGTCGGTTATGTTGCTGCAATGAAGAAGCATGTACCAAGCGTATTGCTTAATGGTTGTACGGATTTGGAATTAGTGCAACAACTTATTTCTATTTATCATCCTGAATATTTGTGGATTCCTACCCGAAGGGTTTATGAGATTGGTGGAAAAACGGTTTATGAGTATGGAGATTTTTCCTTACAAATGATGCAATATGAGAAAGAATATATAGGAATAATTAAAAACATTAATCCAGATCTTTTGTTATGTCTCACGACATCTGGTAGTACCGGTTCTCCTAAACTTGTGCGGCTGTCGGAAAGTAACCTCTATAGTAACGCTGAAAGTATAGCAGAGTATCTGAAAATAGATGAAAATGAACGTCCTGTTACAACATTACCAATGTATTATTCATTTGGAATGTCAGTTATCAATTCACATCTAATTAAGGGGGCTACAATATTACTCACCGATAAAACCGTGTTGCAAAGGGAATTTTGGTCGTTCATGAAAGAACAAAGGGCGACTTCCATTGCAGGGGTGCCATATACTTACGAAATGCTCAAGCGTTTAGGATTCTTTCGTATGGAATTGCCTAATTTGAAAACAATGACACAAGCTGGAGGTAAATTAAATGCTGCTTTTGTAAAAGAATATGTAGATTATGCTGAGGCTAATGGTAAATCGTTTGTCGTGATGTATGGTCAAACCGAAGCAGCTCCGCGTATGAGTTATTTACCTTATAACAAAGCTGTAGAAAAAAATGCATCTATCGGTATTGCCATTCCAGGGGGGGAATTTTATATAATTGATGCAAGTGGGAAGGAAATAATAGAATCTTATATAGATGGAGAGTTAGTATATAAAGGACCTAATGTGTGTCTTGGATATGCTGAGAAACGAGAAGATTTGCAATTGGGCAATGAAAATCATGGAGTACTACATACTGGAGACATTGCCTACCGTGATGAAGAGGGTTATTACTATATCACTGGTCGTATGAAACGTTTTGTAAAAATGTGGGGGAATCGTTGTAATTTGGATGCTATAGAGCAGTTTGTTAAGACGATAACGTTAAATTGTGCCTGTAGTGGAGTGGATGACCTCATCACCATCTTTGTTACAGAAAAGGGCTTGGAAGAGCGTATCAAAAATTTATTGATGGGAAAGACAGGCTTTAATCCATGCGCCTTTGTTGTAAAGGTGGTTCGTGAAATACCTAAATTTAATTCGGGAAAGATTGATTATCCCAAACTTCAGAAAATGATATGATAAGGCTAGGTAAGAATCTCTCGCCTCTGTGTTTCCTACCTTCGGGGCAATTGCTGTGTTATCGAAGAGGAAATCTATTGGTGGTGAAGAATTACAAGATTGAACTGAAGCATAGGGTGTTTTTTAATTTTAAAGAGCGAGTGTTGGGTAATTTCGGTACACTCTTTCGTTTGTTGCGGCTTGGAGTACGTGCGGCAGAAGCTATTGACAATGATCATATTCTATTGAATATAGGTAATAGTATCAGTGAATATAGTCTCTCGAAAGGAGAGTTGTCTAAAGGTTTTTTCGTTGGAGAGGGGATACGTCCGTTAATATTTACTATAGTAAAGGGCATAATAGGGATCAACGATGGTGTGTACTTTGGAGGTTATAGAGGAAATAAATTGAAAGAACCAGTACATGTTTATAAACGGATAGCAATCGACCAGTGGGAGATTGTGTACACTTTTGCACAAGGAATGATAAATCATATCCATAATATTGTAGCAGATCCGTATCGTAATTGTTTATGGGTCTTTACTGGTGATTTTGATGAGGCTGCAGCCATTTGGAAGATAACGGATAATTTCAAGAAGGTAGAAAGAGTGTTATGTAATAAGCAAATGTACAGAGGATGTGTCGTGTTTCCGGTAAAGCAAGGTTTGCTCTATGCAACAGACGCTCCGTTTGCTCAAAATTACGTGTACTTACTGAAGGATGATTTTACCGTTGTACAATTGAGGGAAATAGATGGATCATGTATTTATGGATGTCAGGTTAAGGATAAATATGTGTTTTCGACTACGGTAGAACCTGATGGGCGTACAAATACCATATTTAATCTGTTATTTAGTCGGAAAAGAGGAGCTGGTATTAGAGATATGTACACTCGTATGTATGTGGGTGATATTAGTGGCGGTTTCAAAGAAGTTTACAAAGTAAAGAAGGATATTTTGCCTTACTTGTTCCAATTCGGGGTGATAAGATTTCCATATGGTGTTAATACATCTGAAAAGCTTTATTTTCAGCCGGTAGCAACCAATAAGCACGATCTGGATTTGTTAGTCATTGATGATGTATCAATTTATGAATGAGATACATTTTCTTATCTTACTAAAGAATTCGGAGACGACGTTGTACAAGAAACTAATTTACGCTTTAAAGAACACGAAAGATAGGCGTCGTATGCCTGACTTAGTGAAGGAGTTGGTTTGTTAACACCTTGCCAACTTGTCGGCATCTAACCGTATCGTTTACGACAAGGCGATGGAGCGTTTTTTCGTGAACCGTATCGTAGAGGGAAATATTCGTGAAGCGGTGATACAAGAGGGGATCGAAAAAGGGATGAAGAAAGGGCTTGAAATCGGAAAAAAGAGGGGATATTAGCCGTGACACTTGAAAAAGATGTAGTTGTCTATAGCACAGACTATGGAGTAACGGACTTGACGGTAGGTAAGGAAGATTGAGGCGTTGTAAGTATTATGGTAAAAGATTTAAAAGGCGGGCTTGCTTGTTTCTTTTTTTCAAAAGATGGGGAACATAGATAGCATCAAGATAATAGTCAAGAGAAAAAACGGTAAAATATTTGACAGGTATTTGATAAGTACTTGTTTTGGCGTGTATCGTCTTAGGTGACCGTTAGTGGTGATTGATGGGCGATAGACGTGATATGTTTTGTTATCACAAATATTAAAATCAATAATCATGTCTATTTTTAAAGGTAAAACCTTGTTGATAACCGGGGGTACGGGTTCTTTCGGTAATGCGGTTTTGCGTCGATTTTTGGATTCGGATATCAAAGAGATTCGGATATTCAGTCGTGACGAGAAGAAACAGGATGATATGCGTCACCAGTTACAAAACTCAAAAGTGAAGTTTTATATCGGGAACGTGCGGGATCGGCAGTCTGTTGACGGGGCAATGAAGGGGGTTGATTACGTGTTTGCGGCGGCGGCATTGAAGCAGGTGCCGAGTTGCGAGTTTTTCCCGTTACAAGCGGTACAGACAAACGTGATTGGCACAGATAACGTGTTGGAGTCAGCAATAGCTCATGGGGTGAAAAATGTGGTTGTATTATCAACGGATAAAGCTGCTTATCCAATAAATGCGATGGGTATCTCAAAGGCAATGATGGAGAAGGTGGCGATTGCTAAAGGGCGAACGCTTGGGGAGAGGGCTACAACAACGATTTGTTGTACACGTTATGGTAACGTGATGGCGAGTCGGGGAAGTGTGATTCCTTTGTGGGTGGAGCAGATTAAATCGGGAAAACCTATTACGATCACAGATCCAAATATGACTCGTTTTATGATGACGTTAGATGATGCTGTTGATTTGGTTTTGTACGCTTTTGAGCATGGTTATAATGGGGATTTATTTGTTCAAAAAGCTCCAGCTGCAACATTGTACGTACTCGCAGAGGCGTTGAAGCAATTATATAAGGCTGATACGGACGTGAAAGTGATCGGAACTCGTCACGGGGAAAAGCTTTACGAGACGTTGGTAACCCGAGAAGAGATGGCGAAAGCGATAGATATGGGAAACTATTATCGGGTTCCTTGTGATAATCGGGATCTGAATTATGATAAATATTTCAAAGAGGGGGATGAAAAAATTGCTATGATCGAAGATTATCATAGCCATAATACGGCTCGTCTTGATGTGGAAGGGATGAAAGAGTTGTTGTTGAAACTTCGTTTTATTCGGGAGGATTTGGGACTGGATGAGAGAAGAAAATCTTCAGAAATACGCTCTGAATAGTAAACCAAGAATTGAATTAAATCTGAATAGAATTTTACGAATCTGGTAAAATCATAATTTTATAACATGAATGTATTAATAACGGGAGCCAAGGGATTCATCGGGCGAAACCTCGTATCCCAATTGAGGAATATCCAGTTAGGTAAGGCAAAGAATTATAACGTGTCTGGAGAGTTAAACGTTTTTGAATATGACGTGGATAGTGACTCGGGGAAGTTAGAGGACTATTGTAAGGAAGTAGATTTCGTTTTTAACTTGGCAGGAGTGAATCGCCCGAAGAATGAATCTGAATTCATGAAGGGAAATTTCGGGTTTGTTTCGACCTTGTTAGAGACGTTGAAGAAGCATAGAAACTCGTGTCCGGTTATGATCTCGTCTTCGATTCAAGCCACTTTGGATAACCCTTATGGGGAGTCTAAACGAGCGGGAGAGGATTTGATGTTCGAGTATGCGAGGGAGACGGGGGCAAGGGTATTGGTTTATCGTTTCCCGAATGTGTTTGGGAAATGGTGTCGTCCGAATTATAACAGTGCAGTAGCCACGTTTTGTCATAATATTGCCAATGATTTACCGATACAGGTGAATGATAAGAGCGTGATGATGAGACTTGTGTACGTGGATGACGTGGTGGACGAGTTGATCGGGGCTCTCTCTGGGAACGAGCATCGGGATGGAAATTATTGTTTCGTCCCCACTGTACACGAGCTCGAACTTGGCAAGATCGTGGATTTGATACTCTCGTTCAAGAAGGATCGGGAGAGTTTGAATGTTCCGGATGTGGAAGACTCTTTCATAAAGAAGTTGTATTCCACGTACCTATCGTATCTGCCGAAACACGGTTTCGGTTACCCGTTAAAGATGAATGTGGATGACAGGGGAAGTTTTACGGAGATAATTCGTACAAGCGATCGGGGACAGTTTTCAGTGAATATCTCTAAACCGGGAATAACTAAGGGTAATCACTGGCATCACACGAAAAACGAGAAATTCCTAGTGGTGAGTGGTCGAGGCGTGATCCGTTTTCGGGATATGAATGACCCGAACGGGGAGGTGATCGAGTATTTTGTTTCCGGAGAAAAGATGGAGGTGATTGATATTCCCACGGGATACACACATAATATAGAGAATCTTGGAGAAGGGGAAATGGTCACGTTCATGTGGTGTAACGAGTGTTTTGACCCGGAACGTCCGGATACCTATTTTGAGAAAGTTTAATTTATGGTAAAGTGACAAAATCATGGATATAAATATAGATTATTCCGGAATCCGTTTTCGGGATAACGGGAAGTTGAAGTTATTGATCATCGTGGGTACGCGCCCAGAGATTATCCGGCTGGCGGCTGTAATCAATAAATGTAGAATATATTTTGACTGTATTCTGGCTCACACGGGGCAAAATTATGATTATAATTTGAATGGGATATTTTTCCGGGATTTGAAGTTGGAGGATCCGGAGGTGTACATGAATGCAGTGGGGGATGATTTGGGGGCCACGGTGGGGAATATTATCAATTGTAGTTATAAATTGATGGTGGCAACGAGACCTGATGCCTTGTTGATTTTGGGAGACACAAATAGTTGCCTTTCAGCGATAGCGGCGAAGCGGTTACATGTTCCGATATTTCACATGGAGGCAGGAAATCGTTGTAAGGACGAATGCTTACCGGAGGAGACGAACCGTCGGATAGTTGATATTATTTCCGACGTGAACATGTGTTACAGCGAGCATGCTCGTCGCTACCTAGCTGAGAACGGGTTGCCCAAAGAGAGAACGTACGTGACTGGATCCCCGATGGCGGAAGTGTTACATGCTAATTTAAGAGATATAAAGGCCTCTGGCATTCATGCAAAATTGGGTTTGGAGAAGGGAAAATACTTGTTGCTCTCGGCCCATCGGGAAGAGAATATTGACACGGAAAAGAATTTTCTTTCTCTTTTTGTGGCAATTAATGTTATGGCAGAAAAGTATGATATGCCAATATTATATAGTTGTCACCCGAGATCAAGAAAACGTTTGGAGCAGAGCGGTTTTAAATTGGATCGGCGGGTGATACAACACGAACCATTAGGTTTTCATGATTACAATTGCCTTCAAATGAACGCTTATGCGGTGATCTCCGATAGCGGAACTTTGCCGGAGGAAAGTAGTTTCTTTACTTCAATAGGGCAATCCTTCCCGGCCGTGTGTATTCGTACCTCAACGGAACGTCCAGAGGCTTTGGACAAGGGGGGATTTATTCTTGCCGGAATAGATGAGAAGTCGTTACTTCAGGCTGTGGAAACGGCAGTGGAGATGACTGTGAAAGGAGACAATGGTTTACCAGTGCCTGATTATATAGAGGAAAATGTGTCAACCAAAGTGGTGAAGTTGATTCAAAGTTATACGGGGGTCGTAGACAAGATGGTGTGGAGAAAATATTGAGAAAATGAATGTGTTGTTCTTGACATTAAGCTGGATCACGGACATTAACTTGCGAGGAATATATACTGACTTGCTTCGGGAATTTATTCACCACGGACATACTTGTTATGTTGTGACTCCAAATGAGCGTTCAACAGGAAAACCTACGGGAGTAATAGAGTTTCCCGGGGGAAAGATTCTTGGGGTTAAGACGTTGAATATTCAGAAAACGAATATAGTGGAGAAAGGGATCGGGATGTTGTTGTTGGAAAGACAGTACTTGCATGCAATACGAAAATATTTTACGAATGTTTATTTCGATTTGATTCTTTATTCTACGCCGCCAATTACTTTTAATCAGGTGATTGAGAGTGAAAAGAAAAGGTGTGTGGCGAGAACTTACTTGCTGTTAAAAGATATATTCCCTCAAAATGCGGTAGATTTAGGGATGTTTTCTCGAAAAGGCTTATTTTATCGTTTTTTTCGTAAGAAAGAACAAAAGTTGTATCAAATTTCCGATTATATCGGTTGTATGTCCCCGGCTAATGTACGATTCGTGTTGAAGCATAACCCGGGAGTAGATCCTCGAAAAGTGGAAGTCTGTCCTAATTGTGTGAAATTGGAGGAGACAGAGAAGGTGGTTGACCGCAAACAAGTATTAAGTGAGTTAGGAATTCCTTCTGAAAAAGCGGTATTCGTGTATGGTGGAAATTTAGGAAAACCTCAAGGAGTGGATTTCTTGATGGAGGTTTTAGAGGCGAATGAACGGAGGGAAAACTCTTATTTCGTGATAGTTGGTAGTGGAACAGAATACCTAAGGTTGAAACGTTGTTTTTTAGATCATGATTTTCAGAATTCAAAACTATTGTCAACTTTGCCAAAAGAACAATACGATAATTTAGTCCGAGTGTGTGATGTTGGCTTGATTTTTTTAGATCGTCGTTTTACAATTCCCAATTATCCCTCTCGTTTGTTATCGTATTTAGAAAATCGGGTACCAGTGCTGTTGGCTACAGATAGGAATACAGACATAGGAAGAATTGCAGTTGAGAATAGTTACGGATATTGGGTGGAAAGCGGGGATTTGGAAGGATTTGTTCGTGCTATCGAAAGGTTAGGGGGAGATGCTGGCTTACGAGAGGAAATGGGGCGACGGGGATATCAATTTTTAAAAGAAAATTACACGGTAGAGAGAGGTTATAAAATAATCATGAATCATTTTTGAATGAAAATGTATAGAAGTTGTTTTAAAAGGTGTATAGATTTTTTTATCGTCTTCTGCGTACTATTAGTGATTTGGCCAATTTTAGTTATTATAGCGCTCGGATTGCATTTTGCCAATGAAGGTGCTGGTGCGTTTTTTACGCAGGAACGTCCGGGAAGAGACGGGAAGATTTTTAAAGTAATAAAGTTTAAGTCGATGACTGATGAACGAGATCCTATGGGTAATTTATTGTCCGATGAAAAACGCTTGACGAAAATTGGAAAATTTATTCGCATGACTTCTTTGGACGAATTACCACAATTGATTAATGTACTAAAGGGCGATATGTCGTTAATTGGTCCGAGGCCTCTATTGCCACGATATTTACCATTGTACTCGAAGGAGCAAGCTCGCAGACATGATATTAGACCGGGAATTACAGGGTGGGCGCAAGTGAATGGGCGTAATAACATTAGTTGGAAAAGAAAGCTTGAGTTAGATGTTTGGTATGTCGATCATCTTTCTTTTGCATTAGATATAAAGATTTTAGTCTGGACAATAAAGAAAGTGATTAAAAGGGATGGAGTAAGTAAAAAAGGAATGGTCACAACTGAATTTTTTGATGGAAATAATTGATATGAAAGATATTGCTATATATGGGGCTGGTGGGTTTGGTCGTGAAGTTGCTTGTGTGTTGAGATGTATTAACGAGATTAAGCCTGTTTGGAATTTGGTGGGTTTTTTTGATGATGGAAAACAAATAGGTAACCAAACGGAATTCGGGCCGATTTTGGGAGGAATGACACAGTTGAATAACTATGCAACTCCATTGTCCGTGGTTTTTGCAATCGGTTCCCCTCGAGCGGTGGACGTGTTAAGAAGTAAGGTAGTTTCAGATAAAATTAGTTTCCCGAATATCATTGCTCCTGATGTCAGATTTTTAGATAAAGAGCATTTGGTGATGGGGGAAGGAAATTTGTTTTGTCTGGGATGTACTGTTACTTGTAATGTTCGGATGGGGAGTTTTAATCGATTTAACGGTTATATCACTATTGGACATGATGTAGAACTAGGGAGTTATAATGCCGTGATGCCTGGGAGTCGTATTTCTGGGGATGTGAAAATGGGAAATTATAATTTTGTAGGAGTGAATGCTGCGATATTGCAGGGTGTCACGATAGGTGATAATACTGTTATTGGTGCTAATAGTGTTATTATCAGGGATACAAAAGATGGATTAACTTATATCGGTAATCCTGCCAAAAAATTTAGTTTTTAATCTTTAAATATAAATACAATGGATTTACAACAATTTATTCAACAATTTGCAGAACAGTTTGATGATACAGATTTGACGGTGTTTTCTGCTGGAACGAAATTCAAAGAACTTGATGAGTGGTCTTCTTTGATTGCTTTATCGGTTATTGCCATGATTGATGATGAGTATGACGTACAAATCAAAGGGGATGATGTGCGGAATGCAAGCACCATCAAAGAACTTTTTGAAATTGTCAAAGGTCAGAAATAATGGCTATTTTTTCTATTCCCAATGTCGTGTTAAAAGGGGTTACGGCTTGTGTTCCCCCTTTTATCGATGAAAACCATAGGTCTACATTAATGTCTCCGGAGGAGATGAAAAAATTAATCGAATCTATCGGGGTTGAAAGAAAACATATTGCAGATCAAGATACTTGTACTTCTGATTTGTGTTATAAAGCTGCCGAAAAATTGATAGCAGAGTTAAATTGGAGAAAGGATGAGATTGATTGCCTGATATTTGTATCTCAGACGCCAGATTATATTTTACCTGCCACTTCCTGTTTACTTCAAGAAAGATTGGGATTACCTAAAGAATGTTACACGTTAGATATTTCTTTAGGGTGTTCCGGATGGGTTTATGGATTAAGTGCAATTTCGGGGCTGCTATCAAATGGAGGAATGGAGAAGGGGCTTTTATTGGTTGGTGATACAACTTCTAAAACAACATCTAGGAAAGACAAAAGCTCATGGCCTTTATTTGGTGATGCGGGGACGGCTACAGCTTTGGAATATGAAGAAGGGGAAAAAGGTTTCACGTTTCATATGGCAACGGATGGTAGTGGTGGAAATGCAATTGTCGTTCCAGATGGAGGATATAGAAATCCATACTCGGAAAGTACCTTGAGCATGAAACAACAATCGGAAGGTGTTGTTATGAATAATTTGCATTGCCGATTGGATGGAATGACCGTTTTTTCTTTTGCTATATCCAAGGTTCCGAAAAGTGTGAAAGCTTTATTAGAAAGAGTGAAGATGGACAAAGAACAAATAGATTTCTATTTATTTCATCAAGCAAATTTCTTTTTAAATGAAACGATTCGTAAAAAATTGAAATTAAATGAAGAACAGGTACCTTATTCTTTGCAAGATTTTGGGAATACGAGTTGTGCTACGATTCCATTAACGATGGTTACAGAAATGAAGCCAAAACTTGAAACCGAAAAATTAAGAATGGTCGGTTGTGGATTTGGAGTTGGGCTGTCTTGGGGAAGCGTGTATTTTGAAACGAATAAGATAGTATGTCCTCAATTATTAATTTATTAAAGTTATAATGATATATAATCCGTTTGCTTTATCAGGTAAGACCGTTTTGGTTACGGGAGCATCTTCAGGAATTGGAAAAGTTACTGCAATTGAATGCTCGAAAATGGGAGCTAGTGTAATTATAACTGGGCGAGATCAAGAGAGACTTAATGAAACTTTTTCTTCTTTGGTGGGGAGCGGCCATAAACAGATTATTGCAGACCTAACTGTAGAAAATGAGTTAGAGAATCTTGTGGAACAGTTACCCGTTTTGGATGGTTGTGTGAATAATGCGGGTATTGGAATAACAATACCGATTCAGTTTTTTTCCATGGAAAACATGGAGAAAATTTTTCAAACTAATTTTTTCGCCCCTGTTTTATTAACAAGCTTGTTGATAAAGAAGAAGAAAATGGGTAAACCGTCTTCGATGGTTTTTACCTCTTCTATATCTCATATGGTTCGAGAGGCTGGAAGTGGAATATACGGTTGTTCAAAAGCTAGTTTGGAAACATTTATGAAATTTGCTGCGAAAGAATTTTCAATCAAGAAAATCCGATGTAATTCAGTGAATCCAGGAATGGTTCATACCCCATTGATTCATGAGGGAATCTTGTCAAAAGAACAAATGGAGGAAGATATGAAAAAATATCCTCTAAAGCGGTATGGCGATCCTTTAGATATTGCTTATGGTATTATATACTTTTTGTCTGATGCTTCTTCGTGGGTAACTGGACATACTCTTGTTATTGATGGTGGACGAATATTATAAAAATGGCTTTTATAACTTATAATAATGTTGGCATAAAGGCAATAGCAGCTTGTGTTCCTTCAAAAGTCGTTCGTAATGAAGATTTGATACATCTTATCCCTCAAGAAGAGATAGAGAAGCTTGTAAATTCAATAGGAATAAAAGAAAGACGAGAGGCAAGTGAAAAAGTGTGTTCGTCTGATTTGTGTTTTGAAGCGGCGGAGAGATTGCTGAGTGACAATCAAGTTGATCGGGGAGAGGTTGATGCCTTGATTTTTTTAAGTCAAACACCGGATTATAGACAGCCTTCAACAGCACCTTCATTGCAGAATAGGTTAGGACTATCACAAAAGACGTTAGCGTTTGACATGAACATGGCGTGCTCTGGATATTTATATGGTTTATCTGTTGCTTTTGCCCTTGCTTCTCAAGATGGTATAAATAATGTATTGTTACTTGTTGGAGAAACGATGTCTAAAACTGTTTCAAAGCAAGATAAAAATACAACACCATTGTTTGGGGATGCAGGTACGGCTTCGTTAATAACGAAAGGGAAAAACTTCGGTTTTTCTTTTTTTAACCTGAATTCTGATGGTAGTGGCTGTGATATTTTGAAAGTTCCTTATGGTGGATATCGTAACCCTAGTTGTAAGGGAGGTTTTGAAGAGATTGTAGATGATAATGGAAATGTGTTGACTGGGGAACAATTACACATGGATGGAATGAATGTGTTTAACTTCGGTTTGCGAGTGGTTCCTACAAGTATAAAAAAAGTTGTTGAATATGCGGGTAAAGAAATGAGTCAAGTTGATGTCATTTTGTTCCACCAGGCGAATAAATTCATGACTGATTTTTTTGCTAAGAAATTAAAATTCTCACTAAATAAGGTGCCTTACAGTCTTGATCGATACGGGAATACGAGTGCGGCCTCGATCCCGTTAAATGTCGTGTCTGAGATGTATAACACCAGTAATTTTACCGTTAGAGATAATGTTGTCATGGCTGGATTTGGAGCTGGGCTTTCGTGGGGAACTTGTTTGTTATCTCTGGCAAGTACAATTATTTCACCATTAATCGAGTATTAATTATGAGATTTTATGTTTTCAGGAATTACACGATAGAACCTTTTTTCAAGGGGATGGATGTCGTTTTTTCTGGTTATGAAGATGTTTTGTCATTTGACGAACATGTGGATCGTTATATTTGGATGTATTTGCCTTCCTTTAAATTGGAAGAAGAGGTTGTTGTTTCCGAGGTTGATAATTATACCCGTATGTTGGAATGGATTCTTTCGAGAACTAATAAATTATTGCTAGCCTTGACAATGCCAAATGTATTTGAGGTGAAATTCCAAACGAGCACGAGAAAATTAGCTGATGCGATTGAAAAGTATAACGAGAAACTTCGTGTGTTAACAACTCGATATTCTCATTTGCGAGTACTTGATATTCTTGACTTTTTACAACGCTACGGGAATGTTAATTGGATTGATTGGAAATTTTATTTTATATCTCAAATCCCGTTGAGTCCCCGTTTGGCTAAAGATTTCAACGTGTGGTTTCAACGCCAGGTTGATATAATCGAATTGAAGAGGAAAAAATGTATCGTTCTGGATTTAGATAATACTCTATGGGGAGGAGTGTTGGGAGAGGATGGGGAACGAGGAATAAAAATCGGGGAAGGTTACCCGGGGAACACGTATCGTTTTTTCCAGCAATACTTGTTGGAGTTGAGACGTAATGGTGTGATTCTGACTGTTTGTAGTAAGAATAACGAGAGAGAGGTTTTAACTATTTTGGAGAAGCATCCTGAAATGATATTACGAAAAGAGCACTTTACAGCTTATCGTATAAATTGGAATAACAAGGCAGATAATATTCGAGAATTAGCGGTGGAATTAAATATCGGCTTGGATAGTATAGTGTTTGTCGATGATAATCCAACGGAGAGAGAGCTAGTGAAACAAATGTTACCGGAAGTAAGTGTACCGGATTTTCCTGAACAGCCTTATTTATTTCCTGTATTTGCGAAAGAATTGACGGATTCTTATTTTAAAGTGTATTCTTTGACCTCGGAAGATATTGCCAAAAGTCAACAATACAGAGAAAATGCGGAACGAGTTCGGTTTGAAAAACAATTTGCTGATTTTGATAGCTATTTGAAAAGTCTCGATATTGAATTGACAATCGAACCGATGGATGAGTTTAACGTTGTGCGGATGGCCCAGATGACCCAAAAAACGAATCAATTTAACTTGACCACTCGCAGGTACACGGAAACGGATATACGCGAGTTCGAGAGGAATGGGGCTCGTGTTTGGGGACTACGAGTGAGCGATCGTTTCGGGGATAACGGTTTGACGGGTTTAATAATAGTAACGATCAATCAAGGAAAAGCCATGATTGATACCTTGCTTCTAAGCTGTAGAATACTAGGTAAGAATATAGAAGATGCTTTTGTTCGATACACGTTATCACTTTTAAAACTTGAAGGAATACGAACAATTGATGCAGTGTATTGTCCAACGGCTAAAAATATTCAAGTAAAAAATTTTTATGATAAAATTGGATTAAAGTTCAAGGAAGATAAAGAGGGTAATTGTTATTATTCAGGAGATTTGGATAATTTGGACTTGAGTGTTTCTGAAATTTATAAATTGAAAAATGATGAGAGACAAGATAAAAGAAGTGCTGAAAAAAGTGTTTGAACTGAATGAAGTACATGAGAATATTTCGCAAACAACATGTGCTAAATGGGATTCGTTAAATCATTTAAATTTGATAGTAGAATTAGAGGATGAATTTAACGTGTCTTTTGAACCGGAAGATATTGCGGAGATGAAATCTTTGGATATAATAGAAACTAAGTTGAATCGTTTAGTTTAAAGAATTGAATATTGAGAGAGTCGTTTCTGGGAGCTTTACATCAAATATGTATATACTCTGGGAGGACGTTACAAGAGACGTGGTTGTCATTGATCCTGGGGAGCAAGATGAGGTTAAACTTTTAGATTTTTTCTTAAAGACAAAGTTGAAACCTGCCTGGGTGTTCTTGACTCACGAGCATTTTGATCATTGTGCGGGAGTTAACACCTTAAATCGTTATTACGATTTCCAGTTATTCACCACGTTTGAATGTAATCATAAAATTCGAGACCAGAGAGGAAATCTTTCTTTGTACGCGGAAGGGTATTGTGAGCCTTTCGTGATCGAGATGCCCGTGCGTGTTGTGTCGGATTCGGAGCGGATACTGATTAATGGGAAAATTTACGAGATTATAATAACCCCGGGACATTCTGCTGGTGGAATGTGCGTGAAAGTCGAAAACTATTTATTTAGTGGGGATTCCTTGTTAGAAACTAAAGTACCAGTAAAGCTTCCCGGGGGAAACAAGCTACAGTTACAGGAGTCTTTACAAAGGTTGAAAGATAGGTGTGATCCGGGTGTCCGTGTTTATCCTGGGCATGGAGAGTGTTTTGCTTGGTAATGTTTTAATTATATATTATATATGAAACCTAGGATTTGGCTTTCGTTAGCCCACATGAGTGGTCGAGAACAAGAATTTATACAAGAGGCATTTGACACGAATTGGGTGGTTCCCTTGGGGCCGAACGTGAATGCCTTTGAAAAATCTCTCAGAGATTTCTTAATTGAAAATGGAGAATTGAAAATTGAAAATGAAGAGATGCGGGTGGTGGCATTGAGTGCGGGGACTGCGGCATTGCATTTGGGGTTGATATTACTAGGGGTACAGCCAGGAGATGAGGTAATCTGTCAGTCGTTCACGTTTGCGGCATCGGCGAACCCGATTGCTTACTTGGAAGCAACTCCGGTTTTCGTGGATAGCGAGAAGGAGACGTGGAATATGGACCCGGTGTTGTTGGAGGAGGCGATCAAGGATCGGTTGGAAAAGACGGGGAAGTTACCGAAGGCGATTATTCCGGTACATTTGTATGGGATGCCTGTGAAGATGGACGAGGTGATGGAGGTGGCGAATCGTTACGGGATTCCGGTGCTAGAGGATTCTGCGGAAGCGTTGGGGTCGGAGTACAAGGGGCAGAAGTGTGGGACGTTCGGGGAGTACGGGGTTCTGTCATTTAACGGGAACAAGATGATCACGACGTCGGGAGGTGGTGCCTTGATTTGTCCGAACGAGGAGAAGGCGAAAAGAGCTTTGTTCTATGCCACGCAGGCTAGAGAACAAGCCCCGCATTACCAGCACGAGAAGATCGGGTATAATTACCGGATGAGTAATATTTGTGCAGGAATCGGGAGGGGGCAGATGTTCGTGCTGGATGAACACGTTGCCCGGAGACGGGCGATTCATGATTTGTACGTGAAATTGCTAGCCGGGGTGAAGGGGGTGAAGGTAATGTGCCAGCCGGAAGGGATGGGTTTTAACTCGAATTACTGGCTGACGTGTATCACGGTGGAACCGGAAGAGGCGGGTTTCACGAGAGAAGATGTCAGGTTAGCCTTGGACGGGGAGAATATAGAGAGTCGGCCGTTGTGGAAGCCGATGCACTTGCAGCCGGTGTTCAAGGATGCGCCATTCTATGGTAACGGGACAAGTGAACGTTTGTTCGAGATCGGGTTGTGCTTGCCGTCGGGGCCGACGTTGACGGATGAGGACGTGGAGAGAGTGGTGAAAGTGATTTACGATTTATGATTTTAAATTTTAGATTGAAGGATTGAAAGATTGATAATTTTGGATTGAATGGTTGAGAGATTTGAGGGGGTATGATGATGTGATTTCCTGATTCCGATTTTTAAATTAAGAATATGTCCCGGGTAATAACGCCCGGGATTTTTTATTATTTTAAATTTAAAAACTATGACAGAATTGTTTAAGACGAGGTTCTTAGCATTATTGGCAGGAGAATCGCAGGAGGAAATTACGAAAGAATGTTTAGAGGAAGAATTAGGAAAATTTGTTGAAGAGGTTGCGGGACTATGCGACTCGGGGGGTGATTATTTGGCGACGTGTCGGACGTTGAATTACACGAAAGTTCGATTGCAGGTGTTATCGGAGATGTATAGGGACTGTGATGGAGTGGGGGAAAAAAGGTGCGTGGCGGTTATGTTTTATCGGGCGAGGATTGCAAGTGGTTGAGGACGAGTGGCGACTTTTTCACGAGAGGATGGATAATCCGGCGAGGTTCCTGAAAAATAAGGAGAAGAAGGTGTTGGTCTATTGGAAGACGGAAAATGTACAGACGAAGGTGATGGAATTGTTGATTGGTTTCGAGGCTCTTGAAGAATTTTATTCTCCGACTGGAAAGTTACTGGAGTTTTGCGAGTTGGTGGCCATTGCAGAGCAGGTTTTGGGGATCCAGATCAAAAATTATCGGCAGTTGAAAAGCAGGGTATTGAAACGGTATAAGGAGGAGACGGTTTTGGATCAATTGGAGAGGTTGATTGAGAAATTGAGGGTACAGGTTTACAAGTAGATTAAAATTTAGAGTTTAGAATCTAGAGTAAAAAGTTGGTAAGATTTTAGGGTAGTAGGAGTTTAAAACACTTTTGCTACCCTTTTTTGTTGTCTTGAAAGTGGGGGGATGAGTACTTTTTTGAATGCTGGTAATCATTGGGTTGGGATTATTTTGTTTGACGGAACCGTGGCGTATACCAAGCGGGGAGTTGAAGTGTTGTAATATTGCATTTGGAAATCAACGAGAGTTGATGAGATAAAAATAGTATTCATTTAAAAAAAGAATTATGGCTTTAGTTCGTAATGAATTTGGAATAAGGGGGCGAGTCGGAAATGTCGTTTTCTGCAAGCTGAACGGGAAGTCTTATATGAGGAGTTTGCCGGATAGAATTGATCCTAACACGTCGAAACAACAGGAAGTGAGATCTCGTTTCCGGGTGGCCGTGCGTTTTTACAAGAAGATAAAGGAGACTTCTTTGAAGGGTATTCTGGATCTTTCGGCTGACAAGATCTGTAGTAGTGGGTATGCGCTTTTTATGAAAAAGAATTTGAAGGCATTTCGGGCAAACGGAAAGATCGGTGATTTTTCGCAATTGCATTTTTCTGCCGGGAAGCGACAACAGGCGTATAATCTGCAGGGGAGAATGGATGATCAAGGAATGGTCACGCTGGATTGGGAGAATGACGAGGAGGCGTACAATTTTGAGGCGGCAGATCGTTTGAATGTTATCGTGCTTCCGTCGAATCGTTCATTTAGCCCGAAGTTGTTGGAGGGATTGGAGGTATTGCGGGTGGCAGAAAAGGCGACTTTCCCGTTAGAGCGTGGCAAGGGGGTGAAGATACATTTGTATTGTTTTTTCGAGTCCCCGGATGGGAAACGATTCTCGAATTCGCAGTACATTAAATTGTGAACGGGGAATGAAACCGATAAGTGGAATTGTTAATTCGATCAGCGAGTTGATTGGTCAATTGACGCTCCCGGCGAGGGAGAAAAAAGAGCTGGAAACCGGGTTATTGAAATTGATTCAGGAACTGGAACGGGAATTAGCACAGGCGAGAGCGGTTACGGTACAGGAGGAAGTGAGGGGGAATTGGTTGCAGCGATCGTGGCGGCCGCTGGTGATGTTGACATTTGCCAGTGTTATTTTGATCGGGACTTTTACTAGTTTACCGATTCCGGATGAAACTTCGCGGTTCTGGGATTTATTGGAGATTGGGTTGGGCGGGTACGTGGTAGGCAGGAGTGGGGAAAAAATGGCAGAGGCCATTTTTAAGATAAAAGGTAAAAACTAAAAGATAAAAACTAATCAATTTAAATTTTTTGTTATGGAGGTATTTTCAAGTTCTAATTCACCATTTTCAATTGTAAACCATCGTTTGGTGGGTGGTGGGGTAATTCATGTTGTGTGTGAGAAGAATAGGCGAGGATTGGGAGAGCCGGATATGATTATTTTGCATTACACGGGAGGTACTAGTGCCATGTCTTCGGCAAAATTCTTGGCAAGGTCGGATGTGAAGGCGTCGGCTCACGTGGTGATCGGGCGGGACGGGCTGGTGATACAATTGGTGCCGTTTAATATCGAGGCTTGGCACGCGGGGAAGAGTAGTTACGGGGGAAGGAGTGAGTTGAATCATTATTCAATTGGGATTGAGCTGGATAATTTGGGGCAGTTGCGACTGGAAGGGGGAAAGTTCGTGGCAGAGTGTGGTCGGGAAGTTCCCGTGAAGGAGGTGTACACGGAAGATTCGGGTGAAGTGCCGACATATTGGCATGATTACACGGACGTGCAGATGCGGGTGTTGAACGAGGTGTGTGGTTTGCTGGTGGATACTTATCCTATCAGGGATATCGTGGGGCATTCGGACGTGACATCGAGAAAGGTGGATCCGGGACCGGCATTGAGGGTGGCGGACTGGATTCGGTATTATTGATTTTAGGTTTTGAATTTTAGATTGAACTCCCTCCCCCCTTCGGGGTGCTCCCTCTATAAACAGAGGGAGAGTGGGATTACTCGCTGTTTTTGGGAAACTTTTCATTCTAAATTTTAAATTTTACATTTTAAATTCCATTCTTCGTGTAGGGCCCATGCGGGGAGTGCGGGATCATTTTAAATTTTCTGATTTATTCATTTTTAAATTTTAATGTTATGGCAAAATTTAATTCTTATTTATTAGGCAAGGTAAAGAAGTCCGTTGGTAACGTGACGATGTGTTACACGAACAAGCAGAATATCGCGAAGGCGAAGATCTTTTCAAGGAGGGATAACCCGACACCGGAGATGCTTGATCAACGGGCGAAGATGAAGGTGCTGGTTCAGTTGTCTCGGAGATTGATTCCGGTGATTCGGAAAGGTTTCGTGGGTATGGGAAATGGTACGACTTCGAATGCTTTCGTGAAAGCGAATCAAGTAGCCGTGGAAGTGGACGAGAAACACGTGGCAACCATCGTGTTTGATCAGTTAAAGATGGCTACCGGGTTGTTGTACACGCCTAAGGTAACTGTAACGTACGCCTCGGAGAGTAAGATGTATTCTTTCGAACAGGAGATGCAAGAAGAAGAGGAGGGGTATGCGTTGGCGGATGACAAGGTGTATGGAGTGTTGCTGGAAACCGTGTTGAATCGTGCCAAGATCGTTCCGTTGAGAGATCGGGGAGAGAATGGTAACACGAGTTACGCACTTCCCGAGGATTGGGATGAGACTAACGTGAAGGTGTATTGTTTCGCAACCTTGAAGAACGGGAGTGCGGCATCGGACAGTCGTTATTTGACGGTATGATAAGCGTGTACTTTTTTACCGGAATATTTTTCACGCTGGGATTTGATGCTTTCCTCTCGCGGGTGGCTGATGATTTCGTTACGGGGGTGTTGAGTATCGTGGGAGGAGTGATTAGCTCGGTTGTGGTGGCTTGGTGTAAGGATCGATGGGAACGGAAACGTTCCGGACGATAAGAGAAAGGGGTGGCTTCGGCTGCCCCTTTGGTTTGTAAAGTGAGGGGAGTTTTCATCATGATGAAAACTTTGATCTAATTTGCTTGAAGTTTTCATTATAATGAAAACTTTTTCGTATTTTTGGAAGAGTTTTAATTATAATGAAAATGGAGAATATAAAATATAGAGAACATTATTTGAGGAAAATAGAGCCCTTTATGGGAACGTCTTTGATCAAAGTTATGACCGGACAACGTCGAGTTGGGAAAAGTTATATTTTATTTCAACTAATAGAATTGATCCGGAAAAAGGAATCCGAGGCAAATATTATTTATATAAATCTGGAAGATATCGCTTTTGATTTTATAAAATCTGCAAAGGAGCTATATGCTTACGTGATGAGTAAATGCTTAAAAGAGAGTAAGAATTATATATTTATTGATGAGGTGCAGGAGGTTCGTGAATTCGAGAAAGCTCTACGTTCACTGGTTTTGAATGAAAATAACGATATATACGTGACGGGGAGTAATGCAAAAATGTTGTCCGGAGAATTAGCTACTTATTTGGGGGGACGGTATATTGAGTTCACGATATATAGTTTGTCATATCCTGAGTTTTTACAATTTCATGGACTTGAAAATTCGGATGAAAGTTTTAGATTATATACTAGGTATGGAGGATTGCCCTATTTGATGCATTTGAAATTAGAAGATGGAATTGTTTTTGAATATTTAAAGAGTATATATTCCACGATTGTTTATCGGGATGTGGTTAGCCGATATGCTTTACGGAATACTGATTTCTTAGAGAGGTTACTTCTGTTTCTTGCAGATAATGTGGGAAGTATATTTTCAGCCAAAGGGATAAGTGATTATTTGAAATCGCAACGAGTCACGCTGGGGGTGAATCAGATCCTGACTTATATCGAGCATTTTACAAATGCTTTTATTATTTCTTGTGTTGATCGGTATGATATTGTGGGGAAGCGTATTTTTGAGGTAGGAAATAAGTATTATTTTGAAAATCTGGGAATTAGAAATGTTATAGCAGGTTTTAAACTCCAAGATCAAGGGAAAGTATTAGAAAATATTGTTTATAATCATTTGCTTTATCAAGGGTATAAGGTTTCCGTGGGAGTATTGGAGAAACAAGAAGTTGATTTTATTGGTGAGCGGGAGGGAGAAAAGGTGTATGTACAGGTTGCGTTACAATTAAATGATGAGGCAACTATCCAACGGGAATTTGGCAATCTTTTAAAAATAGAAGATAATTATCCCAAGTTTGTCATCTCACAAGATTTATTTCATGGAAATACTTATGAGGGAATACAATATTTGGGGATTCGTGATTTTTTAATGAATGTTAGGTAAAAAAAGAGACTGAATAATCAGTCTCTTTTTTCGTATTATCTTTTCAACTTTTCAGTTAAAAGCGGAACGATCTTGCGAACATCGCCGACGATACCCAAGTCTGCCACGTTGAAGATTGGGGCAAATTTGTCTTTGTTGATTGCGATGATGTATTCGGATTCTTCCATACCGGCCAAGTGCTGGATAGCTCCGGAGATTCCCATGGCGAAGTACAAGTCGGGACGTACGGTTTTACCGGTTTGTCCTACCTGACGTTCGTGTCCCAATACTCCGGCATCAACCATGGCACGAGATGCGGATACTTCAGCACCGATGGTGTTTGCCATTGCACGTAACATATCGAATCCTTCTGCATTACCCACTCCACGACCTCCGGAAATCAATACATGAGCTTCGGTGATATCAACCAAATTCTTGGTTTGTTTAACTGTTTCAAGAACACGTACACGGAATTTAGATTTATCGAAGTTGATTTTTACATCCTCGATCGTTCCTTGCCGATTCTCGTCACGTTGTCCCATGCGCATTACGCCCGGACGAACGGTTGACATTTGAGGACGGTGTTCCTTACAGATGATGGTTGCCATCAAGTTTCCACCGAATGCCGGACGGGTCATTAACAAATCCCGTTCTTCAGAAACTTCCAATCCGGTACAGTCTGCAGTCAATCCGGTTTCTACACGGGCAGACAAGCGCGGGCCGAGGTCACGACCGATGGTCGTTGCCCCGATCAGCACGATGCTCGGTTTGTTGTCACGGATGATCTGGTAAATAGCCTGTGCGTAAGGTTCGGTAACGTAGGTTGCCAATTCCGGTGCATCCACACGTAACACGGTGTCAGCCCCGTAAGCAATACATTCCTGAGCTTGTGTCGTCAGGTCATGTCCCAATAACATGGCATATACTTTTTCATTTAAAGCATCAGCTAATTCTCTGGCTTTACCTAACAATTCCAGACCCACGTTTTGGATAACGCCTTCTCTTTGTTCAACGAAGACGTAAACGTTTTTATATTGTGCCTTATCCATCTTCTAATTTCTTTATTAGATAATAAATTTTTCTTTCAATTTGCTGATAATAATGTCTACAGCTTCTGCAGGGTCTACTTCGTAGATTTGTCCGGCAGCTTTCACACCCTTGGTGAATGATTTGAATACACGGGTCGGTGATCCGTTCAATCCGATCTTCTGGTCATCCACGGTGATGTCATTGTAGGTCCATGTTTCGATGGGGTGGTTGTAAGCCTCAACGATTCCTCTTACAGACATATAACGGGGTTTCACTCCGGATGCCAATGCGGTGAACACGCAAGGAGTGTCTACCTGTACCATCTGGTAACCGTCTTCCATGGATTTCTTCACCGTGAAAGTCTTGTTCCCGTCGAAAGTCAAGCTTTCCACGTAAGTTACTTGCGGTAAATCCAGATGCTCGGCGATCTGCGGACCCACCTGTGCGGTATCCCCGTCGATAGCCTGACGTCCGGTGATCACCAAGTCGAATTCCAGAGATCTCAAGGCTGCGGCAATTGTATTAGAAGTGGCCAACGTATCGGCTCCACCGAATTTGCGGTCGCTTAACAGGATGGCACGATCCACTCCCATGGCGTATGCTTCTCTCAAGATTGCTTCAGCCTGGGGCGGTCCCATGGTGATCACGGTTACGTGTGCTCCATATTGATCTTTTAATTGAAGGGCAAATTCAAGTCCTCCCTTGTCATCGGGATTCATAATACTGGGTACACCGTCTCTGATAAGGGTTCCTGTAACGGGGTCCAGTTTGATTTCCGTGGTATCCGGAACTTGTTTAATACAAACAACGATCTTCATGTCAACTGTCTTTTACTTTAATAAATTTGCTGCAATCACCATTCTCTGAACTTCTGACGTACCCTCGTAGATTTCAGTAATCTTGGCATCTCTCATCATTCTTTCAACAGGATATTCACGGGTATATCCGTATCCTCCGTGGAACTGTACGGCTTTGGTCGTTACTTCCATGGCCGTCTCTGCCGCGAATAGTTTAGCCATAGCTGCATCTGCGGAATAAGGCACTTTCAGGTCTTTTTTGTAGGCAGCTTGTCTTACTAATAAGCGGGATGCTTCCACTTTGGTTTGCAGATCAGCCAATTGGAATTGAGTGTTCTGGAATTGACCAAGGGATTTTCCGAATTGTTTACGCTCTTTCACGTATTTCACGGTTTCGTCCATAGCTCCTTGGGCGATACCTAATGCTTGAGAAGCGATACCGATACGTCCGCCGTCAAGTGTTTTCATGGCAATGCCGAAACCTTTACCTTCTTGTCCGAGTAAGTTCTCGGCAGGAACGATGCAGTTTTCCATGATCAGCTCGCAAGTAGCCGAACCGCGGATACCCATTTTCTTCTCTTTTTTACCGATAGAGAATCCCGGGAAGTCTTTTTCCACAATAAAGGCGGAAATTCCCTTGGTCCCTTTGGATTTATCGGTCATCGCCATGATGATATACACGTGTGCATAGCCGGCATTGGTGATGAAGATTTTAGATCCGTTAAGCACGTAATGATCTCCCTCTTTCACCGCGAAAGTCTGTTGTGCGGATGCGTCGGTTCCGGCGTTCGGTTCTGTCAGACCGAATGCTCCGATCCATTCACCGGAAGTCAACTTGGGAAGATACTTGGCTTTTTGTTCGGGCGTACCGTGTTCCATGATCGGTGCGCAGCACAAAGAGGTGTGTGCGGACACGATTACTCCGGTCGTGGCACATACACGGGATAACTCCTCTACCGCCATCGTGTAAAGGATGTTGTTACCACCGGCACCGCCGTATTCAACCGGGAATGGGATACCCATAATACCAAGTTTTGCCATTTTTTGAACGGTTTCCATCGGGAATCTTTCTGATTCGTCCACTTCCGCCGCCAGAGGTTTTACCTCTTTTTCTGCAAACTCTCTTATCATTTGTAAGAAGAGTTGGTCTTGTTTTGATAGACTGAAATCCATTATTATAAATGTTTTTAATTGATCGAAGCTAGTTTTTAATTCTAAATCAACATTTCTTCAGAATTAAGGCCGTCCCCATGCCCCCTCCGATACAGAGGGATGCAAGACCTAATTTTGCTTCATTGTTTATCATTTCGTGTACTAATGATACAACGATGCGGTTTCCTGATGCCCCGATGGGATGTCCCAGTGCAATTGCACCACCGTTGATGTTCGTACGTTCATTTATCCATTCTCTCGTAACGCCGTGTTGTGCCATGAGTTCGTGAATGACTCCCAGTGATTGTGCTGCGAAAGCCTCGTTTAACTCGATCACGTCAATGTCGGATAGTTTGATACCGGCATTCTTGAGTGCGTTGGCAATGGCTGGCACGGGTCCCATACCCATGATGGCCGGGTCCACACCGCCTTGTCCGACACCAATGATCTCGCATAGAGGGGTTAAATTGTATTGTTTAACAGCCTCTTCCGATGCGATCAGTACGAATGATGCCCCGTCGTTGATTCCTGAAGCGTTACCGGCCGTGACGGAACCCTCTTTTTTGAAAGCGGGACGTAAGGTCGATAATTTTTCCAGGGAGGTCGTCCGGTTCGGGAATTCATCCGTGTCGAACACGTGAGTTTCTTTTTTCACCTTGTACTCTATAGGCACGATCTCTGACTTGAATTTACCATTATCGATAGCCGCAATAGCACGTTGTTGCGATTCGATTGCAAATTCATCCTGTTCTTCCCGGCTGATCGCGTATTTCTCCGCGATGTTTTCAGCCGTTATGCCCATGTGGTAGCCTTCGAAGGCGTCCGTCAGACCATCATACACCATATGGTCCACTACTGTCACGTCGCCCATCTTGTGCCCGTCACGTACTCGTGCTGGGAGGATATAGCCCGCATTGGACATGGATTCGGTTCCTCCTGCAATGATCAGGTTCGCCAGCCCCGATTTGATAGCGGTTACACCATTGAGTACGGCTTTCATACCGCTCCCGCATATCATGTTGATTCCGTAAGCCGGAACTTCTTGTGGGATCCCTCCTTTGATGGATGCCTGACGGGCTACACCTTGACCCTGTCCGGCGGATAGTACGTTGCCGACGATCACTTCATCAATATTGGCGGGATTGACTCCGGTTTCCGCGATAATGTTTTTTATTACGGCGGCACCCAAGTCTGCTGCTGTCATTGAAAGAGTTGTTCCTAAAAATTTGCCGATCGCAGTTCTTTTTGCTGCTACGATATAGGTTTTTGTCATTGAGGCATTGCTTTTAAGTTTTTGGAAATTATTAATTCACAGCCTGTAGCTGCTTTGATGTCATCTAAAGTAAATTCAGGGTTTAATTCTACCAGTTCGATTCCGGCAGGGGTAATGTTCATAACACCCATTTCGGTGATAATCATGTCAACTTCCCCGGCAGCGGTTAACGGCAGCGTGCATTCTTTTAAAATCTTGTGATTGCCTTTTGCCGTGTGTTCCATGGCAAGGATCACTTTTTTAGCACCTACCAACAGGTCCATGGCTCCACCCATACCCGGGGCTTTCTTACCGGGGATGATCCAGTTTGCCAAGTTTCCTTTCTCGTCTACCTGTAAAGCACCAAGAATGGTGACATCCACGTGTCCACCGCGGATAAGTCCGAAAGAGGTTGCGCTGTCAAAGCTGCAGGCGCCTTCGATCGCCGTGATGTAGCCACCACCGGCATCCGTCAATTCCGGATTTTCTTTACCTTCTTCCGGTTTCGGACCCATACCTAATAATCCGTTTTCGGATTGTAGGATCACGTGTACGTTTTTGGGCAAGTAGTTCGGTACCATCGTTGGCAGTCCGATTCCCAAGTTTACCACGTCGCCGTCTTTTAATTCGAGAGCTACCCGTTTTGCGATAACTTCTCTTACTTGATCTTTATCCATACCGTTTTCAATTTTAAATTGTAAATTTTAGATTGTAAATTGATTACCGATGAGTCCTGTAATTTAAAATTTAAAATCTAAAATTTAAAATGCTATTTATTTTTTCTTCTAACAAATTCTTGCGCAACAAATGACGCCACGTCATCTGCATAGGTGTTCATGCCGAAGCCTGCATCGTAACCCAGCTCTTTTGCCAGCTCGTGGGAGATACGAGGACCACCACAAGCCAAGATTACTTTATCCCGCAAGCCTTCTGCCTCCAGCATTTCCACGAGTTCGATCAGGTTCTTGATGTGAACATCTTTCTGGGTGACGGTCTGGGATACCAGAAGAGCGTCGGCTTTCAGCTCGATAGCTTTGGCAATAAACTCTTCATTGGGCACCTGACTTCCCAAGTTGTGAGCCTCGATCATGTCGTAACGTTCCAGTCCGTAGTGTCCGGCAAAGCCTTTCATGTTCATGATGGCGTCGATACCCACGGTGTGAGCGTCGGTTCCGGTACTTGCACCTACAACAATCAAAGGACGTCCGATATTTTCACGGATGAACTCGTCAGTTTCGTGCATATCCCATTTCGTTCCTTCTACTTTCGGAACATGAATACTCGTGAAATCCACGGTGTGCGTGCAGCTTCCGTAACAGTTGAAGAAGGTGTAACCCTCGGTCAACTCTTTGTGGAATACTACTTGCGGGTTTTCAAAACCCATTTTTTTCAATAATTGTTTTGCAGCTTCGATAGCCTCATCCCCGGCAGGCACGGGCAACGTGAAACTCAATTGAGTTTTCCCGTCGTTCATCGTGTCCCCGTAGGGTTTTATTTTTTTCAGATCCAGCGTCTGGTCGAAATCATTTTTTTCGGTAGAATATAATCCTCCACTCATAATGAATTGAAAATTGAAAATGCAAAATTGAAAATTATCAATCGCATCGGTTTAAATTTTATTTTTATTCACTCTCTTGAAACTTGGAACTAAAAATGACAAGTCGTCATTTTCAATTCTCAATTTTCAATTTTCAATTGCCTTTCAGCATTAACTCGATAAACGGATTGTAATAATTGGCACCTTTGGCTGCAACTCCGTCAAGTCCTTTACCGCCATTCTTCGGACGTTTCACGTCACCGAAGATTCCTTTTTCCAAAGCGGTGAAAAGACCTTCACGTTCAATGTTCTCAAGTAATGCGATAGCGTTGTTCAATACTTCCTTGGCACGACTTTGGATGATACCGTCCTTTTTGAACTCTACCTCGTCACCGATATTCTTCATGTTACCGAAGATATACTTGGCATTCTCGATAGAAAGATAACGGTCGGACATGAACGGTGTGTGGATAGCTTCTGTCGGCATACCCAATAATTGGATTCCTTGTGAAGTCCAGATTCCGATCATGTTGAAAAGTGCATCCTGAATGTGTCCGCGGAAAATATTTCCCGTCATGAATTTGGTTGGAGGCATATATTTTAAAGTGGCTTTCGGGAAAATCTCACGGGTCATTTGAGCCTGAGACAATTCCAGTAAGAAACCGTTTTCAAGAGACGGGTCCATTTCGAAAGCGTGTCCTAATCCCATTTGTTCTTCTTTCAGTCCGGCGATCAAGGCCAATTGCTCGTTGATCAAGTCGGATGCCAGCACGGTGTGTGCCTGTTCCACGGCATCAGCGGTTGTCAGGTAGTTGTCCTCTCCGGTGTTGATGATCACCCCGGCGAATCCGTTGATCACTCTTGACATGAACTGGTCAACCAGTGTACGTTGCATATTAATATCCCGGAACAAGATCCCGTAAAGAGCGTCGTTCAACATCACGTCCAAACCTTCCAAGGCTCCCATTGCCGCGATTTCCGGCATACACAGGCCGGAGCAATAGTTACATAAGCGGATGTAACGGCCTACTTCTTCGCCCACTTCATCCAAAGCCTTACGCATGATGCGGAAGTTTTCTTGTGTAGCGAATGTTCCCCCGAATCCTTCCGTGGTAGCTCCATAAGGCACGTAATCCAACAAACTCTGCCCTGTTGTACGGATTACGGCAATGATGTCAGCCCCCTGACGTGCGGCAGCCTGTGCCTGTACCACGTCTTCGTAGATGTTTCCGGTAGCCACGATCACGTAGAGGTAAGGTTTCGGACCTTCCCCGATCGTGTTCAAGTAGTTTTCTTTCTTGGCACGACGATCACTGATCCGTTTGATACTTGCGTCAACGTGCGGTTTCAGTGCGGCTTTAATCTCATCTGTCGGGTGAACGGGTAACGTGGTGATGTCCAGAGTCCCCTCTGCAACGTTCTCTGCTATTTGTTGCGGGTTCATTCCGGTTTCCACGATAGCGTTTCCGAGGAAGAATAGAATACCTTCACCTAACACGCCTTTGTCTTTGATCTCATCTACCAGCACGTTGGGTAGGGGTACGGTGTTAGCGTCGACCCCGTCAATACCGAGCAAACGGCATAACGTACGCTCAACGGCAACGGTAGAGTATTGTTCCACGAATTTTTGTACATCGTCGGCTATCTTCCGGGCCACGTCCTTCGCGTGTGCCACTTTGGTGAAATCAAGCCCTAGTTTACTGTTCTGCATATCTTTGTTCTGTTATTAATTTCTGTTCTTCTCTTCGTCATCCAAAAACTCCTCTGCTTTGTCCAACAATTCTTCGTCAACGCCCAGAATACGGGCGATGCGCATGGCTTCTTGCGGCACGGAGTCGTGAGTATCTTCGATTAGCGAGTAATCGATGAACTCGTTTATATTATTGATGGTCAATTGACCTTTCACGTGTTCTTTTACAAATCCTTTTACCCGCATTTTTTTACAATGGGCTTTGATCCCGCTGTAATGGCTGGTAATCAAGGAGCGGACTCCTTTATCCGTCAAGAAGTCGAGCATGGCATTCACGATTGCTTTCCCTTCCGTGGGGTTGGTGGTTCTAGCCAGTTCATCAATCAGGATCAAGGCGTTTTTACCTGCTTTCACGTCTTGCACGATAGCATTTACCCGTAGCATTTCCGAGGCATACGAGGACAGTCCGCTTAATTCGGATTGCTCGTCCCCGATGCAAAGGAGAACTTCGTCAACCAAGGCAATCTCGGCTTGTTCTGCCGGAACGTAAAAACCAAATTGGAATAGCGCTTGTGATAGTGCCACGGTTTTTAGGATAACGCTTTTCCCGGCCATATTGGCTCCGGTAATTAAACAGGCTCCTTGCTCGATGTCAATGTCAATTGCCTGGAATTTCTTGCCTTCCTGCCAAAGAACCTCTTTTACTTGTGGGTTGAATATTTTTATATAGCGAGTTGTGCCAGAGGAAATTTCCGGTTTGCACAACTGCATATCAATGGTCTGTTGGGCTTTTGCCAACAGGATATCTAAAGTTGCCGTGTTTGTCAGGGCTTCATTAATTTCTTTTTTATAGGGATGAATCTGTTCGGATAACTTTTCCCGGATTTGGTCTTCTAATTCCGTGTGTTCGAATTGAAGTTGATCCAGTACTCGTTCTTCTGTTTTTTCATCCATTTTAAGCGTCTTCATTTTTGCCCGCAGGGCTGCCAGTTCCGGGGAATAGGCATCGTACACGTAAAAATGAGGAATACGCATCTTTTCGGGATCTAGAATGTTTACTACCGGTTCCAAGTCCGGGAGTGAAACAACCGTGATATTTGCTGATAGGAGCAATTCCCGCATCTCCACGACCAGCAAAGAAAAAGCTTTTAATTCAAATAGTTCAATGTCATCCAGTATCTGTGATTCCGTCACCCGGTTCGCTGTTCCTCGGACATCCTTCACTTGCATCAGTTTGACTTTGATCTTGGTAATGGTGTCTGTTAGTTCGGAGGTTTGTAGAATATTGCGCATTACCTCGGTTTTGTCCAATTCTTGGGCAATTGCTTCCGGGGTACGCAAATAAGGTAATGTGTTCAAGATCCGTTTCGCCAGACCGGATTGAATTTCCAGTTTGTCGATCATGAATCTGAATCCGTTAATTTCTTCTATGGCACTTCTTAAAAACACCGCTACTAATTTTAGATTTAATGATTTATGATTTTAGATTTCAGCCGCACGGGCCGTCGCTTCTAAATTCATTTTCAATTTTCAACTTTCAATTCTTTTGACGTCATAAACAGGAATTCCCAAGCTTTCTTGCATGGCAACTCTTAGTTCGTCGGAATCCAAACAATAGCCTTCCGGAGATTGGGGATTGATGCAAACGGCCAGTAGTTTACTTTTTTGCAATACCTTCATGGTACCGCCTTTTTTAAGGAAGGCGTAGTATGTTTCCATGGAGGCAAACATTTTAGTGAAATCACGGATGATCAATGTGATCTCCTTGATTTGTTTCTGCTGCCGTAGGAATTGCAATAATTTGTCACTGATGGCGCCTGCCACGTATAACGTGTTCCCGTACTTGAAAACTTCATCTTTGTTATTTTCAAGCATAAATACGGAAGGTATGTTCAGATCGTGAACTTTCCCGTTTTCGTCAATGGACCACATTCCTTGCTCGATGTCAATCAGTTGCCGGATGATTTCCGGCTCTGCTTTCTCCAAGCAAATGAGGTCATACACGTATTTTGTTTTTCTAACCAGTTGAGGAATATTACAGGAAACCGCAGCTCCCGTGGCTAACACCATGGCTTCCGTCACTGCCGGAGAGCTGAGACTGAGGCGGGAGAGTGCTCCGTCGACGATGGTGGTATCCACGTCAAAACGTTTCATCCCTTGGATGAGGGCTTTCAATGATCCCGTGTCGGCAGGCCCTGATAACAAGGCTTTTCCCGAACTGACAGCTCTGGCGGTTACCAGACGTCCTAACGAGGTTTGTTGTGTGCTGACATCCATGATCTCTGCCACCAGACGTTTAGATCGGTAATGCATCTCCGACGTGATGAATATCATGTCTTCAAAGATTTCAATTTCCGGCTTGGGCGTTTGGCAAACCTGATCCCTGTTTTCCCCGTCGATGCCTATTGAGGTAAGGGCGAAACGCTTTCCCGTATTCTTCACTTTCCGAAGAATATAGTTCAGACATTCCGTTTTTCCGGCATTTTTTGCCAGACCCACGATTGCTATACTATTGTATTTTAGAATCTCCTCGATAAACATTGGTTATTGATGATTTATTGATTAAGTGATTCTGTGATTTCCAGAGAAGAGACTAAATCACTTAATCGGAAATCACGGAATCACTTAATTATTTTATTCGTGATGATTTCTCTCGTTACGAGCCAAATGTTTGGGTTCAATAGAGAGCATATCGCCATTTAACAGTGCGGCGACACCTTCTTTGCGAGCTCGCTCACATTCCGGGCAGTGGCACTCTTCCTTGTAATCTGTCGGTTCCGTGTAGGTCGTGATAACACCTTCGTAGTTTCTCAATACAACCCGGTTCGGAGATTGAGAGATCACGTAGTTCGGCATTACCGGAGTCTTACCACCACCACCGGGTGCGTCAACCACGAATGTAGGAACTGCATATCCGGAAGTGTGTCCACGTAAGTTCTCGATGATCTCGATACCTTTGGAAACCGGAGTACGGAAGTGTTCGATACCCATAGAAAGGTCACATTGATAGATGTAGTACGGGCGAACACGCATTTTTACCAATCCGTGCATCAATTTCTTCATCACGTAGGTACAATCGTTGATACCTCTCAGTAACACGGTCTGGTTTCCTAACGGAATACCTGCATCAGCTAGGCGAGCGCAAGCGGCAGCTGATTCTTCCGTGATTTCGCTCGGGTGGTTGAAGTGGGTATTTAACCAGATCGGGTGATATTTTTTCAGCATATTCACCAACTCCGGGGTAATTCTTTGCGGGCATACTACCGGGGTCCGGCTACCGATACGGATGATTTCCACGTGAGGGATTGCTCTCAAACGGCTGATAATGTACTCCAAACGATCGTCGCTTACCAACAATGCGTCACCACCGGACAACAGCACGTCTCTTACTTGCGGAGTCTTGGCGATGTACTCGATACATCTGTCAATACGTTCGGTCGGGGAGGCACTGTCTTTTTGTCCTGCAAAACGTCTGCGGGTACAGTGACGGCAGTACATGGAACATTGGTCCGTGATCAAGAACAACACCCGGTCCGGATAACGGTGAGTTAATCCCGGTACGGGAGAATCGCTGTCTTCGTGTAACGGGTCTTCCAAGTCTGCGCTGGCTTTGTGTAACTCCAATGCAGAAGGAACGGCTTGTTTGCGTATCGGACAATGCGGGTCGTTCTTGTCGATTAAACTTAAATAATATGGGGTGATTGCCATTCTCAGCATTTGTAATGCTTTACGAATACCCTCTTCTTCGCTGGGATCCAGATCAAGATATTTTTTTAATTGATCCACAGTCTCGATTCTGTTTTTCACTTGCCATTTCCAGTCGTTCCATTGTTCATCTGTTACTTCCGGAAAAAATTCTTTTCGTCTGCTTTCAGCCATCTCAGTTTATTTATTTTAGATTTATCTTTTAATTTTTATCTTTTATCTATAAAATCGTATCGCGATGTTATTTCACGTATAGTCTATTAAATAGTTCCCGAATCTCCTCAGACTCCCGAATGATACTCAATGTCAGTTCGGCATGTCCTTTGGCGTATCCGTTCCCTACGATTAAATTTATATCTTTTCCTACTCCCTCAGCTCCCAATGCCGCTTTCGTAAAGCTGGTCGCCATGGAGAAGAAATAAACGCATCCTTGTCCTTTTGTGACGAGAATCGAGGTCATTTCTGTCGAGGGAACATTTACATTGTTAATTGTTACCTCGCAACCTCTTTCCCCTGCAATGGCAGTCACTTTTTTATACACGTCCATCACTTTTGTCGCATCGGCAACAATAACGTGAGTGGCGAGATTCATCTCTTTAATTCTTCGGGCGTTCTCTTCCGAGTATTCCACCACGATGACCTTTCCGTAAGGTCCAACGTTTTTCATGGCCTGGTAGCAACAAAGTACTCCAGACTTTCCTCCCCCTCCGATGATACATACCGTATCTCCTTCTTTTACCAGACGGGCCACTTGAGCCGGGGCTCCAGCCACGTCCAACACGGCTAATGCCAGTTTTTCCGGAATATCATTCGGTAGCACGGCATATAAGCCGCTTTCAAACAGGATCGCTTGTGCGTCCACGTCAACCTGATCTGATGCCGGGTCAAGATGCTTGATCTTGTTTATTTTTAATGGGGTCAGGGATAAGGAAACCAGTGTGGCAATTTTATCTCCGACCTTCAGTGATTTGTCCGGGAAATTAGGCCCGATCTCTTTCACTGTTCCAATGAGCATACCACCCGATCCGGTAACAGGATTTTGCATTTTACCTCTCTCTGCCACGATAGAAAGAATCATCTCTTTCATTTTGTTCGCATCCCCGTTACAAGCGCTTTTAATCTGCGTGTAACTGGCCGAATCAATGTTTAATGTTTGCACATCTATCAGCAATTCGTTGTCATAAATGCTCATCGTGTTATCCAGCTTTAATGCCGGTTGTGGAAGTGTACCTTCCGGAGTAATTACCCTGTGTGTTCCGTATCTACAACCCTTGTCCATCAAATGATTTTAAATTTTAGATTTTAAATTTAATGATTTATGAAGATGTATCAAAAACTCCCTCCCGGCTCCGCCGTACTCCCTCTATAAACAGAGGGAGAGCTGGTAAATCTTCTTGAAACCGGGTAGTAATTTAACTCATCCTCTGTTTATAGAGGAGGTGGCAGCTTTGCTGACGGAGGAGTTTCTGAGACATCTTCATAAATACTTAATTATATTAAGCGTAAAGTTCAGTAAAGATCTTTCTCAAAGCTTCGCTTTCTCTCAGTTCTTGAAGAGTGATCTCTGCGTGTCCTTTCGTGTAACCGTTACCAACGATCATGGTCACGTCGCTACCAACACCTTCTGCTCCAAGAGCTGCTTTCGTGAAGCTGGTTGCCATAGAGAAGAAGTAAACAACTCCCGTGTTCTTCGTACAAAGGATAGAAGTCATTTCCGTATCGGTGATGTTCACGTTGTTGATCGTAACGTCGCACATTTCGCCATTGGTTAACTCCTCGATTTTCTCCATTACCGGAACGGGTTGAGTTGCGTCGGCAGAGAATACATAGTCGCAGAAACCAAGTTTCTGTAAACGTTCGGTACTCTTTTGGCTGTGGCACAAACCGATTACTTTACCAGTAACGCCTGCACGTTTTTTAGCCTCGTAACAGCACAACATTCCTGATTTACCACCAGCACCAATGATTAACACGGTGTCGCCCGGTTTAACCAATTTAGCGGTTTGAGCGGGGGCTCCTGCCACGTCCAATGCCGACAAGGCCAAGTTTTCAGGAAGATCAGCCGGGATCTTGGCGTAGATACCACTCTCGAAAAGGATAGCTTTACCGTCAATGTCTACTTGGTCGATGTCCGGGCGAATATCTTTGATCTTGTCAATGCGAAGCGGGGTCAAAGAAAGAGAAACCAAAGTGGCAATCTTATCACCTTCTTTCAAATCGATTTTGCCTTTCAATGCATCACCGATTTTTTCAACCGTACCTAACAACATACCGCCTGATCCGGTTACCGGGTTACGATGTTTTCCTTGTTTTGCAACAATGTCCATCATGATTTCAGCGATCTTTGCTTTATCACCACCAGCTTGTTGCTCGATCTGAGTGAAACTAGCTGAGTCGATATTTAAAGTCTGAACGTCGATCAGGATTTCGTTGTCGTAGATCTCGTCCATGTTGTTGTCAATCTTGTTGGCGGGTTGTGGTAATACTCCCTTTGGTTCGATTACACGGTGGGTTCCGTATTTATTTCCTTTCTTTTGCATAGTATAATTAAATTTGAAAATTTATAAATCGATTATTTTAAAGGTTTTAATCCTAAAATTTCTCTTGCTTCCGCGGAGGTGGCGATTGGACGACCTAATTCTTTGGCGATACGAACCACTTTGGCAACTAATTCACCATTAGATTTAGCCAACACGCCTCTTTCCAGATAAAGATTGTCTTCAAAACCTACTCTCACATTACCACCCATCGCGATAGCGGGAGCTGCAAGCGTGAAAGCATGACGACCGATCCCGGTTGCTGTCCACGTAGAACCTGCGGGAATTGCGTTTACAAGCCAGCAAAGGTTCGGTACCGTGGCAGGAGTACATCCGGGAACACCGAGAACAAAGTTGAATTGCATCGGGGCTCCGGGAACCTGACCTTTTTTAGCCATGGTTAATACGGTGTCAAGATGTCCCATTTCGAAACATTCGTATTCCGGTTTGATATTGTTTTCGATCATTCTCTTTCCGAAGTCTCTCATCATCGGCATGGTATTCTCGAACACCTCGTCTCCGAAGTTACAGGTACCACAATCCAGCGTGGCCATTTCGGGGAATAGTTCTGTCGGCTGAAGACGTTCTTCTGCGGTCATTCCCACGGCTCCTCCGGTAGAGGGGATCAAGATCACGTCCGGGCATACCTTATAAATAGCGTCGATACACTCTTTGAAGCGTGCTTTGCTTTGAGTCGGGGTACCGTCATCTTCACGAACGTGAAGGTGGACAATAGCTGCACCTGCGTCTACAGCGGATTTCGCTTCTCTCACGATCTCTTCTACTGTATAAGGGACGGCGGGGTTTTGTTCTTTGGTAACTTCTGCCCCGCAAATGGCTGCTGTGATAATTAATTTCTCCATAATAATAATTTAGATTATTTCTTTCTCTGGTCTTCTTTTTTCACCACGCAGGTTCCGCTTGCACGGCAAACTACGATCGGTTCTTCCAGTACATCTGCTGCCGAAGCCGAAATGTCAGGTCTGGATGCGATTACTTTCTTTGCCTCGAAAACCATTTTCCGAGAAGTGTTTCCTACTTTCACGATCTCTCCGGTAGCCTCGATATAATCTCCGGCATAAACAGGTGCCAAAAACTCCACGTTGTCATAAGCCACAAACAACCCTTCGTCACCGTCATGCATGATTAATAATTCCGTGGCCACGTCTCCGAACAAATGTACCATGTGAGCCCCGTCAACCAAATTACCACCGTAATGAGCGTCTTTTGCACTCATTCTTAATCTTATCATTGATTTTTCCATTTCCTTTAATTTTAAATTTTAGATTTTAAATTGAGAACCCATTTTCAATTTTCAATTATGAAGTCCACCATGATTGACGGTGTCTTCACGTTTTCTGCGGCGATTTCACCGACTTCAACCAGTTCGTTAATTTCGGCAATTACCAAATCAGCGGCAGAAGCCATTAACGGGTTGAAGTTTTGAGATGTTCCCCGGTAAACCAGATTTCCTGCTTTATCTCCAAGGCTGGCGCCAACCAACGCGATGTCGGCTCTCAACGGTTTTTCCAACAAGTAGTCTTTGCCATCCACGTTGACGATCTGTTTTCCTTCGGCCACGATGGTTCCCATTCCGGTTTGAGTCAGGATTCCTCCCAGCCCGCAACCGCCGGCACGTACACGCTCTGCCAATGAACCTTGCGGGCAGAATTCGATTTCAAGTTCTCCGCTATTCATTTGTTCGCTCGTGTGCGGGTTCGTCCCGATATGTGACACGAAAAGTTTCTTTACTTGTTTGTTGGCAATCAATTGACCCACTCCTTTGTCCGGGTAAGCCGTGTCATTACAGATCAACGTCAGGTTCTTAACGCCTGATTTCGCTAACGCATCAACGATTTTGTTAGGGGTTCCGTTTGCGAGGAATCCGCCTACCATGATGGTCATACCATCTTTTACTTTTGATACAGCCTCTTCGATAGAAATAAATTTACTCATAGGAAGCATTTTTATATTGTTTCAGTTAAATATTTAACACATTCGCATTGATTTGTCAAATTTATATCATTTGGAGCAATAAATGAAATATTTTCAACACAAAAACGGAAATAATTCTTTATTGAGAATCATTTTACGTAGTCGAAAATAAATATCTGTCACCGCCTCTGAATTTGCGGTATTAAATTATGAAATTTTAAGATAAAAACCAACGGTTTGATTGAAAAAGTGCAATTATTATGCTGATAATCAATTTTTAAGAGGATATGGGCAGGTTAATTGGATTTGTTTGCCCCTTGTTGCTTGTATTCGCTTGGAGAGCAACCCACGAATCTTTTAAACAGGCAGAGAAATGTTTGGGTATTGGGAAAGCCTAATGCGAGAGCAATTTCTGAAATTGTTTTATTCGAGCTTGTTACGAGGTATTTCGCCATGTCTATTTTTTTCAGGCGCACGTATTCCCGGAGTGTTTTTCCGGTTTCTACCCGTACGAGATCATTGAGATAGGCAAGAGATTGGGGGATCCTTTCATGAACGTACTCGATCGAGCGTAATTCCGTTTTTGTCCCGTGTTCCGCTTGGAGATATTGTTCCAAAAGTTGATTGAAATACGCCAAAATATCATTATTTATATTGCATCGGGTGATGAATTGACGTTCGTAAAATCGCAGGCAGTAATCTAGGAGTAATTCGAGATGTACGGCTAGTAACCGGAGGCTGAACCGGTCAATGTCTCTTTGTAATTCTTTCTGAAAATTACTTATGCATCCCAGGATAATTTGTTTTTCCCGTTCGGATAAATGAAGGGATTCGTTTTCCTGGTAGGAGAAGAACGAGTATTCGGATTTCTTACAGACCAATGATGTTTCGTTGAAAACTTTGGGGTGGAACGCGATGCCTAAAATGCTGGTCTGTTCCGGAGTGTCGTGCTGGGTGATGTCAATAGTTTGTCCGGGAGCTTTGAATACTAACGTGCAGGATTGAAAATCATGACACCTGCGACCGTATCTGAAATCACCACATTGTACTTGTTTGAAGAATAGAGCGTAGAAATCGCCGGAAATAGAGAGTTGACCGAGGCGTGTGGCTTCGGCTAGGTCAATAACACTTAGGAGCGGGTGTAATGTCTTTTGTCCGATTAGCGTGTTTAGCTGACTGATAGATTCTATTTTCTGCGCATGGTTGGCCATAATGATATGGTTCGTAGTCGGTAAAACTTTGCTTGTCGCTAGATAAACTCCTCCGGCCTTCGGCCACCTCCTCTATAAACAGAGGAGGTGCTGGTAACTCTTCCCGAAGATGGTGAGTATTCCAACTCTCTCTCTGTTTATAGAGGGGAGTTTAAAATGATTTTTATTTTATCACATCAATTTCTTTCAGCCATTTTTCTACTTGCGGGCGGGCTGAACTTGCCGATCCGCCACTGGTGATGAATCCTTTTTTATTCGTGGCCTTGCTTGTGTTTTTCACGAAATCCTTAAAACAGTTTTGTTCACCACCTCCACCGTGTGTGCAGAACGGGATCACGATTTTACCTTCTAGCTTGTAGCTCTCTAGGAATGTCAAGATCGGCATGGGCATTGTTCCCCACCAGTTCGGGAAGCCGATAAAGATAATATCATACTCTTCCATGTTCTTCACCTTCTCTTTTAATTCGGGGCGGGCGTTGTCATTTTTTTCTTTTTTGGCGACTTCCGTGCAAGCGTGATAATCTGCCGGGTACGGTTTTGCTGTCTGTATTTCGAATAAATCTCCGCCTGTCAGCTCTTTGATATGATTCGCTATCGCTTTGGTGTTTCCGCTACGTGAAAAATAAGCGACCAGTACTTTCTTCCCGTTAGAAGTTTTTTGTGCTTCTACATTCATGCTAAATGTTGCCATAACTGTTGCAATTATTAAAAAATACATTGTTTTCATCATGATATATTATAAAATTGTCCATTTATTTTGTGATACAAATATATAGGGTATGGCGGGGATTGTGTGTAGATAAATTACAGATATGTGTACCATTTTTACTGATTTTGAATATCCGGTGAAAAAACTTAAGCGAGAATTATTATTTTTGTTTCAAACAAAAGCCTTGAATGTTATGGGTGAAATATTGAAAATGAATACGATTCATGATTATCATGAATTTTTAGGAGTAAAGACTTTGCATCCTTTGGTGAGCGTGATTGACCTGTCGGAAGTGCCTCCGGTTCGTTTAGCTCGTAAGAATTTTGGTTTTTACACGGTCTTTCTGAAAGATGTCAAGTGCGGGGATCTTCGTTATGGACGCAAGATGTACGATTACCAGGAAGGTACTTTAGTTTTTATCGCACCCGGTCAAATCGTAGGGGATGATGATAATGGGACTAGGGTACAGGTGAAAGGATGGGCGTTGCTTTTCCATCCCGATTTATTATTGGGGACGTCTTTGGGGCGCAAGATGAAGGACTATTCTTTTTTTTCTTACGAGGCGAACGAGGCTCTTCATATGTCTGACCGGGAACGAGAGATCGTGATTAATTGTTTTCAAGAGATCCGGGAGGAGTTGGAACACGCTATCGATAAACATAGTCGATCCATCATTACCGCTAATATTGAAGTATTTTTGAATCATTGTGTCCGCTTTTACGATCGGCAATTTATAACTCGTAAGGATGTGAATAAGGATATTCTTACCCGGTTTGAAGATTTGTTGAACGGTTATTTCGAGTCGGATGCCCCGGTTTCTTATGGTTTACCTTCTGTTGCTTTTTGTGCGGATAAACTTAATCTTTCCGCGAATTATTTCGGGGATCTGATAAAGAAGGAAACGGGAAAATCGGCTCAGGAGTATATCCAATTCACCATTATCGAGAAAGTTAAGGAACGTTTTGCCGATTCGTCCAAGTCCGTGAGTGAAATTGCCTATGAGATGGGATTCAAATATCCTCATCATTTGAGTCGCTTGTTTAAGAAAATGGAGGGGTGTTCTCCTAATGAGTACAGGGTGGCATTGAATTAATCATGCCGCCTTGTTATTCCATAATTTTTTTTGACTTCTCCTATCGTAAGGTCGAATGATATTGCGTACATAATATTTAATTTAAAGATTGGAAAAATCTCTCCTGTCCAAAGAATATACGCCCATCATCAAGTTTAATAGATATGACAATACCATTAAACCTGTTGTTTTCAATATCTACGATAATCCCCTCGTACCAAGCATCTAATCCTGTTAAGTCGGGGGATACTTTTACTCTTTCACCAACTTTCATAAAGATCTTTTTTACCGCATAAAGATACGGAGATTAGGAATATAAACAAAAGAAGCATATAAAAAGATGAGGTATTTGTGGGATAATTCTTGTATGGTTAAGAGATTTTGTCAATGGTTATATGAAGAGTGGTCGGAAAATTTTATTTTTGTTTGCCAAGAAGAAATGGTAAAGGGTACTTATGTTAGATTTGAATATAAATTGAGATTTATGCGGGAAGTCATGGTTCAATATCTGCAACATCGTTTGTTGAAGTGGTTTGACGAGAACCAGAGGATATTTCCGTGGCGGGAAGATCGGGCGACGAAGTACCAGCAAATTGTTTCTGAAATCCTGTTGCAGCGCACGAAAGCAGAGACGGTGGCAAAGTACTACGATACTTTTTTCTCTAAATTTCCCGATTGGAACGCTTTGGCTAATGCTTCGCTTGAAGAGTTGGAAGAGATTATGAAACCTTTGGGATTATATCGTCACCGGGCTCGACGATTGTATAAGCTGGGGGAAGATATTCGACGACGGGGAGGTAAGATTCCGGGAAACGAAAACGAGTTGAGGGATTCCGGTTTTATCGGGTTATACGTGACCAATGCTTTCGAATTGTTTATCTTGAGGAATCGCAAACCGCTTTTAGACGTGAATATGTCCCGGTTGCTGAAACGTTATTTTAAACCGGGAGATTTTATTGACGTGCGTCATGATAAGGAGATTCAGGAGTTGGCAAATGATATTATCGAGGTGCGTCGATGCAAGGAATTGAATTGGGCTATTCTGGATTATGCAGCATTGGTGTGTAAAAGCCGGAATCCGTTGTGCGGGGAGTGCGTTCTAAATAAGCATTGTAAGTATTATGGGTTATCCCAAGGTGATGTAACCGAAGAGCCGGAGTAGTAATCTCCTGCCATCTTTGTAACAAGTTTCTTTCGTTCTTGTTCGTATATTGGCGAAGGGCGATGAAAGGGCGATGAATGAGAGGTGAAAGGGTTATGGGAGATGATTGCTCTGGGAAAAGGCTGGCTTTGCCCTAGCTTTAGGTTATGTCGACTTGTCATTCTCCCAATAGTTTCCTGATAGTTCATTTAGACCAAGGAGTATTCAACAAGCATTCATCTTGCATTTATCTTCGATAAAATTGATTTTTGATACGGTTATATTTGCAAGTCGGGTGTGTCGTGTAGTATATTAGCTATCGGGTGGGGTACACTCTTGTTTGAAAAAAGGAATAGAGAGTGGCTAAAGAGTTTAAGGGAGAGATTAGATCAGTAATAAAACTAAAGAGACTTTTGATTTGCCCAAAAGTCTCTTTAGTTTTTATTGTTGAAGTCATTGTTTGATCAGGTAGCTATCGTTGCGATTTCCTGTTGAGTTCTCGTACCAGTCTTTGTTTTGATTCCCGCCTGAAGTAGCCCAGTCTTTGAAATGAGGATAAGCCTCCAAAAAGTCTGCTTTTTCGTAAGTATGGGGAATGTCTGTCGGAACATTGATAGCCCATATTAGGTTGGAGTTGGAGGTGTAATAGATACTACTTTTCCCGATATAGGAATTCCCTTCTTTTGTTTGTTCGTAAACGGTTTGTCCGAATTCTTCTGTCGGAGCGTATCCTCTCGTGTGAATTTCTTGCCATTGGGCGGCTTTTTCCTTTATGGGTTTGGCTATGAAAAAGTCAAATGCATCAAGGGTAAGATCTGCTTGAGGAATTGAATTGCGGAATGTAATGTAAAAAGTAATATTTACCATATCGCCCTCTTGTATTCGTGCTTTTTTATCAGGATCTGTATTAAGGAATGCGAAACCTTTGGGTGCCTTCGTGTTGGTTCTAATGTTATTGAACCTGAATATAGGAGGATTTTTCTCACTATTGCCTGGGTTAAGTAATTCCATATCGGCGTTTTCTAAAGCATTGTTCGATTCTTGTTTTTCGAACTCGTCTATTTCTCCTGCCTTTATCCCTTTTATGGCAAGGCATAAATCATAAGGTAGCGAGCCTCCAATGGCTTTGACTCGAATTCCGAGGATCATTTCCTTTACCATGTTTTTGTTATTGGGATAAAGCTGCATTTTGTAGTTTACAACTAAGTCATTAAAGTCGTAATCCCCATAGGCAGGCCAAAGGTCTTCGAACATCAAAGTTCCCCAACCATTTTCCCGGGCGGGGTAAAATATAACAGCTTGATCATTTCCTCTGCTCAAGTTTGTTTTTGCCGAGTAAGCAAGAGCTGTTTCCACTTTTTCACTGTCAGAGGGAACTACATAAGTCACGGTATTATTGTTTATATCAAGAGCTTTGGCTGCTGATAATCCTGCTTCCGTTTCGTATTTGACGTAAAGCGTGTTAATGTAAGTTGGTATGTTCAATTTGACTTGGTCTACATCCTGTCCGACATAGAACGAGGCAAAAGGAGCCGTGTCTGCTCCCGTGGAAACGTACACTTTAGAAACGTGTTCCGAAGTGAAATTACAAGTCACGTTTTCGGACATTTTCCAATCGAAATCAGCAGGAACGACTAATTCCGTGAATCCTGTTGTTTCCTTTTCCTTGTGCTCAATATCTTTCTTGGCACAACTACTTATAATTGTGGATAAGAAAAATAGGGCCAAAATTAAAGCCTTTGTTTTCATGATTAGATTTTTTTGTTATTGCAACTAGACGCCGTTATTGTATTATATTGCTATAATGTTGGTGTAAAGGTATGGTCTATTTTTCGAAATTCAAACTATTTAGCAATTAATGTGTCAGATTTATATTTTTTTATTTGATAGAGACAAATAATCTTGGTTTGAAACAAGTGCTTGCTGTGTTGCCGGAAGATTAAAAAATGTGGTGAGGGGAGAAATAAAAAAAAACAGTTTGAGATTGCTCCCAAACTGTTTTGTATGATGTAGGTGTTATCTTCTTTATTTGATAACGCCCAATTTTTTACCAATCTTGATAAAGGCGGCCAATGCACGATCCAGTTGTTCACGCGTGTGAGCGGCAGACAATTGGATGCGGATACGAGCTTGTCCTTTCGGTACAACCGGGTAATAGAATCCGGTAACGTAGATATTTTCTTTCTGTAATTCGGCAGCGAATTGTTGAGAAAGAACTGCATCGTAAAGCATCAAGGCACAGATTGCTGATTCTGACGGTTTCAGATCGAATCCGGCCTCGGTTAATTTTGCACGGAAATAGTTGGCATTATCCATGACACGGTCTCTTAATTCAGTGCTCTTTGACAGCATGTCGAATACAGCGATAGACGCACCGCAGATTGCCGGAGACAAGGAGTTGGAGAACAAGTAAGGTCTTGAACGTTGACGCAACATATCGATCACTTCTTTTTTACCAGTCGTGTAACCACCCATGGCTCCACCAAGAGCTTTACCTAGAGTACCAGTGAAAATGTCCACACGATCCATGCAGTGGTGATGTTCGGCAGAACCACGACCGGTTTTACCGATAAATCCGGCAGCATGGCTATCGTCAACCATTACCAATGCGTTGTATTTTTCAGCTAGGTCACAGATTTCGTTCATCTTGGCGATATCCCCGTCCATAGAGAATACACCATCGGTAACAATGATCCGGTAACGTTGAGCTTGAGAAATCTTCAATTGTTCTTCGAGGTCAGCCATGTTGGCGTGTTTGTATCTGTAGCGTACGGCTTTACAAAGACGAACACCGTCAATGATAGAAGCGTGATTCAGTTCATCAGAGATGATGGCATCTTCCTGACCGAATAACGGTTCGAATACACCACCGTTAGCATCGAAACAAGCGGCGTAAAGAATGGTATCTTCCGTTCCGAAGAATTGAGAGATTTTAGCTTCCAGTTCTTTATGAATATCTTGGGTTCCACAGATGAAACGCACTGAAGACATTCCGTATCCACGGCTGTCCAATGCTTTCTTTGCTCCTTCGATTACCGTCGGGTTAGAAGAAAGTCCTAAGTAGTTGTTTGCACAAAAGTTTAATACAGTTTCTCCCGTGGCAAGTTTGATTTCAGCATCTTGCGGGGTAACGATAATTCTTTCGCTCTTGTATAAGCCGGCGTCTTTTATGGACTGCAATTCAGTCTTTAAAAAGTCTTGAAATTTTCCGTACATATAACTAATTTTTTTGTTTGTTTTAATGGCCTCAAAAGTAATGATTTTTTGATTATGGCGTACTCGAAAATGAATATATCGTGTTTTATTTGGTAAATAAGTTTTGAAGTATTATTATTTGGGGATAAAAACTTAGAATTCTTTATAAATTGGGGCTATCTAAAAAGTCATTTTTCAAACTCCCTCCCCCCTTCGGGGTATTGAGCCTGCAAGCAGGCTCGAATCGGCTCTCGCTCGACAGGCAACGAGTAAACTCTCTGCCTGTTCTCGCTTACTCGCCGATTTCCCTCTATAAACAGAGGGAGAGCTGAAATACTCCCTGTCTTCGGGAAGAGTCACCAGCTCCTCCTCTGTTTATAGAGGAGGTGGCACGAAGTGACGGAGGAGTTTCTGAAATAAATGACTTTTTAGATAGCCCCTCGTCGATCAATTTCTAATGGCAGCGATTTCTTTCACGGCTTCGATAGCAGTATTCACGTCTTCTTCCGTCGTGAAAGCGCCGATGCTCATACGGACGGTTCCATGAATATCGAATGTGCCGATGACCTCGTGTACTTTCGGAGCGCATTGTAGTCCCGTACGTACGGCGATGTTGTAATCCACGTCAAGCATGGTTCCCACGTCTCCGGAATCGAATCCGTTGATGTTGAAACTTAATACCGGATTCTGGTTTTCTATGCTGCTGGCGCAATAGGTAGTTACACCCTCGATGTCTTGTAAGGCTTTACGAAGTTTATCCCAGAGTTGGATTTCCCGGTGATGGATGTTCATGATCCCTTGTTCCTGAATCCATTTAACCCCGGCGTTTAACCCGGCAACACCTAACAAGTTGAGGGTCCCGTATTCCAAGCGGTAAGGATATTCATCCAGATGTACGGGATAAGCGGAGCGAACTCCAGTCCCCCCGGCACGGGTATGTTTGATTTCGATACCTTCGCGTACATACGAACCACCGATTCCCGTCGGTCCCATGAGGCATTTGTGACCAGTGAAACAATACACGTCGATTCCGGATGCTTGCATATCCAAGTCTACGGCTCCGGCACCCTGACTACCATCAACCACGAAGATCACGCCTTTCTCTTTACAGATTTTCCCGATTTCGGTCAGTGGTTGAATCGTTCCCAGCACGTTGGAACAATGGGTTACGACAACAAATTTCGTGTTCGGACGGATGGCATTCTTTATGTCGTCGGGGTGTACATAGCCATGTTCGTCAAAAGGCACGTAAGTTAAATCTATGGTTCCGTTTTGGTGGTGCATGTTAAGCGGGCGCAACACGGAATTGTGTTCCAACATGGTAGATACCACATGAATCCCTTTCTCTACCAATCCGTTGATGATCAGGTTCAAGGAGTCCGTGGCATTATAGCTGAACGTTAATCTGTTGTGATCATTCCCGCCGTTGAATAGCTTGGTTAACATTTTACGGGTTGAGTTCACGACTTCCTCTGTCTCGACGGCAGCATCAAATCCTGAACGTCCGGGATTTACACCATGTTTGCGATAAAAGTCATTCATGAAATCATAAACTACATCCGGCTTCGGAAAGCTGGTTGCTGAATTGTCTAGGTAGATTAATTTGCTCATAAGATTTATAAATTTTAGGTTTTAAGTTTATAAAGTTTGTAAAGTTCGTAAAGTTTATAAGGTTGAATTCACGGGAGATTTTTGGACAAAATTTATCGACAGCTCTGCTGTCATGAACAAAGCCCCGCAAGGGTCCATAGACTTTATGGACCTTATGAACTTTATGGACTTTATAAACTTTTTCATTATTAATTTTCAATTACCAGGGCATCAGCGACCAATTCCGCCACTGTCTTTATGGTGATACCCAGTTTGTACGTGTGATTAATTTGAGTTAGCTGGTCCACGCAATTGTGGCACGGGGTCACGACGATCTCGGCTTTCGTTGCGGTGATTTGGTCGGCTTTGATTTTGCCGATTTTGAGACGACGTTCGTTGTACTCGCTCATGGCAAGGGCTCCGCCACCGCCACCGCAACAGAAGTTGTCCGTGCCGTAGGGTGTCATTTCCACCACGTTTGCTGCTGCGGCATTGACCACGAAACGGATTTCATTGAGAAGTCCCCCGTTTCGAACCAAGTTACATGGGTCATGTATGGTAACAACCTTGCTATTCAGCGTTTTGTCGAGTTTTATTCTTCCGCTCCGGATATATTCCCCGATGAGTTCAACCACCGTGAGTGTGTCAAAATCATACTGTGTTTTGAGATAATTGGGGCCTTCCCAGCGCATGGCTCTCGAACCGTGGCCACATTCCCCGAGTACGAGGCGTTTGCCGTGCAGGCGGTGAATCTCATCGTAAAGATTCCGGGCGATTTGAGTCGCCTCTTCATTATTACCGTTGAAATACCCGTAGTTGGTCACGTCGTAGTATTTAGACGAGAGGGTCCACTCTTCTCCCGCGGCATAGAATACTTTTGCCATGGCAGAGATGGAAAGCGGGAAGAATTTCGGCTCCCGGGGGTTCAAGGTGTAAAAAACGTTCTTGTCTGGTTGATCAAGAAAGATTCCGGCTTTCTCGTCTTCCAGTTCGTCTTGGAGTTCCTCTTCCATCCATTGGATCGTGTCAACAAACTCTTCCGTGGGAATACCCATGTTGTTTCCGGTGTTGACTGCCGCGTCGACAGTTGCTTGGAGGGTTTTAGGAACGAGGCCCATGACGGCAAGCATTTCACGTCCTTTTTTCACAAGGAAGGGAATGTCTACCCCGATCGAGCAATGTTTCACGCAGCGTCCGCACATGGTACAGGCTCCGAACAGGGAGTCGACCATCTCGTCGCATGTCTCTTGGTTTAACTCCCGGGCATGGAATAACGATGGGAACATGGCTCCCTGCCAGGTCTTGTAGCGTCGGTAAATGGAACTGACGAGGTCTACCTTTCGTGCCGGGATGTATTTCCCCTCTTTCATCGTGAGGTAGTACATGCAACTCGATGCACACAAACCACAACGTACACAAGCGTTTAGATGGGTTTCCAGCTTGCTGTCATTCGTGTTTGAAATGATGGCGAGGGCTTTGGCTTTTTGTTCGTTCGTGATATTATTTGTCATATTGAATCGCTTTTTTAGGAGGCCATGTTCCACGCCAGCCGTAGAAAAAGCCCAAATGATACCTGGCAAAGAAAAAGTAAAGCACGTGTTTGATTTTGCCCAAGGGCATCCACACGAAAAGAAGTGCCATTATAATATAATACGCTGCCCCGAATTGTAAGGTCAGCAGAGAATAAGTCGTCAGGAAGAGCATGATGGTGCAGAGAAGATTAGAAATGTAATCATCCGCGCACGATAAGTCTCTCAACTCTTTTTTGGCTAGTCGCTTAATGAATAAAGCCAACCCGCAAACGGCAGCAATAAAGATGATTGCAGCCAAGATCATGACGATGAGGTTTGTTGCGTTTTCAATAGGAATTTGAAAGTTGAAAATAACCGCAAGCGTGAAAAGAAGGTACACGGCTATAGCCAAGAAGTTTCCTATATGAAAAAATATACCTGCCGTGTAAGTGGGCAGGTGTAAGTATGCTGATTCTTTTTGCATAGGTGACATAGCTCCGATACAAGAGTAACAGACTGCTTGGGTAATATTCCCTGACTTTTGCGAAAGGTCCTTGGGAGAACCGTGTTTTAAAAGTCGTACAAAATATCCCCCCAGTAGTACTACACAAAAAAGAAGTGCAGCTAACGAGGTCCAAATATACCAAGACATGGTCGTGGGTATTAGACGCACCCGTCGGGTTTCGGTAACCCGGCCACCCGACACGCTCCTCGGGCTGGTCCTAATGGGAACAATTCATAAATGTCTTTCAATTTTAATCCGGTCTCTTTGCAGATGGTACGAACCATCGGGGCATTTCCCTTTTCTTCAAAATTATCACGAATGATTTTGATAATAGCCCAATGTTTGTCATTTAATTCTGTGATTCCATCTGCCTCGGCAAAGAGTTTTGCCACGTCTTCATTCCAGATTGAAGGATCGGTGAGGAAACCGTCTCCGTCCACTTCGAACGTCTTTCCTTGAATTTCTAGTGTTGCCATAATGTTTATTGGTTTTAGATTGATTTGCAATATAATAAATATTTGAAAAAACAACAATGATTTTTGTTGTGGATTGAAGAAATATATGCGATAGGGGGCTTTCCCGCGTGGGAGTAAGGAGTTGGAGGAATGATTCGGGAATTATATTTGAATATTGGATGTATTTTAGGTGTAAATATTGCAAAATAGTTGTATTTGTGCGTGTTTTGTGATAAAAATATTATCTTTACATTTGAAAATATGCGTAGGGTCCCGGAAAAATATATTGGCGTATGAAAGTCTTTTTATTATTTATATTATTCTTTTTGAGCGGGGTGTTGGGATATGTTCAACATGCTGAAGGGGAGACTGGTACACCTCCCGAGATTAGGCAGGTTTTGTTTGTCAGCTCGTATCATTCGGAGCAAATCTGGGGACGCAAGGTGTTGAATGGGGTGAGAAAACAGCTTGACCGAGCAGGGTTTAATGTGGATTTGAGGGTGATTTATCTGGATTCCAAACGACTGACCAATACGGAGGTGAGGAATTCCTTGTTGGAAACACAGTTGCGGGAGGTTAAGGGGAAGTTAGATTTGATTATTGTTTCGGATGAAGAGGCCAATAACGCCCTTTTCTCCCTGGATATACCTTTGGTAAAGGAAACGCCTATCGTGTTTTGTGGAGTTATGCGATATTCGAAGAAACTTGGCTTTGATCAGGTGACGGGAGTTATTTGTGATATTGATTATGAAAAAGTGTTTCTGTTGGGGCGGAAATTATTCCCGGAGGCTCGAAAAGTTTACGTGTTTTCGGATCAATCGGGAGCGGGGCAGGCACATGAGGTTTTGGCTCGGCGGCAATTAGCCAAATATAAGGATCGTTTCCCGGTTATTTTTGCAGGCGACACGATCTCGGGCGTGAATAGTTTTTTAAAGGAGTTGCAAGAGGTTTATCCTCTTTCTTTTGTTATCTTGACCACTTGGCAACAAGGTAAACAGGGAGTGTATCTCGATCCGGATATTTATTATTCCATGTATGCTCATGAATGTCCGGTTCCGATTTTGACGGTGATGGATAACGGTTTGGGAAAGGGAATTTTTGGGGGAATTGTGACGTTTGCCGATCAGATGGGGTCAAAAGCCGGAAAAATCGGGGTGAGAATTTTGAATGGCGAGCAGGCGAAAGTCATACCGATAGATACGGTTCATCCTATTCCGGTTTTTGATGAAAATCAATTGAAACGTTGGCGGGTAGAACGTAAGAACCTTCCGGCTAAAAGTTTGATCGTTAATGAACGGGATGCTTTTTGGCGGACTTACGGAAATTATATTCTGATTGCGGGAATTGCCTTTATATTATTATTGTTACTTGTCCTGTTTCTGGTGTTATCTCACTTGAGATACCGGAAAATGTTGCATCGAAGTATCTTTTTAGAGAAAGCGGCACAGCAGATGGCCGAGATGTTGAAGAAAAAGACTGAAATATTGTCTAATACATTGTCTTCAATGAGTGAAGGTATTTTGGTGGTGGATAAGGAATTGCGGGTGATCGAGTTAAACCATGCCTCGGTGGTCGGTTTGGGATGTGAAGGAGATGTGATTGGTAAACCCTTGAAGGAGGTTTGCGAGATCAACCGGAATCGAGTCGGGGAAGGAATTGAAGATTTCGTGCAGAAGGTGATGAGGGAGAGAAAGCGTCGGGACTTGGCGTTGAACACGGTCTTAATCTCGTGCGGGGCTCCCGTGCAGCAAGTGACAGGGAGTGTTTCTCCCTTGTTGAATGAAAGCGGGGAGGTGAACGGTGCAGTCATTATGTTGCGTGATGTTACTCGAGAGTGGCAGCAACAAACCTTCTTACGTATTTCGATAAATGCCTTGCGAGCTTACTCTTGGTGTTATGACGTGGATAATAATCTCATGACGGTCGGGGAGGGTTTCCCGAAGGATGAGACTTTAAATCGGGATTTGAGTACGATTGAGAAATATATGTCTCATATTCATCCGGATGACCGGAGGGAGTTATCGGTCTGTCTGGAAGGGATTGCCAAGGATGAACTGAAAGAGTTTGTTGTTGTTGTTCGAGTGGATTACTTGTGCCCCGGGGAGTATCGCTGGTTGGAGAATCGTGGAATTGTTGAAACCGTGGAAATGAGTAATGGGCGGAAGGCGAAATACGTGTATGGAATGGGGATAGATATTAATCGTTACAAGATCGTGGAGGAAGAAATGGCGATAGCAATGCGCAAGGCAGAGGAATCCGATCGGTTGAAATCCGCTTTTGTGGCGAATATTTCGCACGAGATCCGGACTCCTTTAAATAGTATTGTTGGTTTTGCCAATTTGATGGTGGAGGAAGGGTTACCCGAGGAGGAGAGAAAATTGAGCAGTGATATGATCACGAGTAATAGCCGGGCGTTGTTGGGATTGCTGGATGACGTGCTTGATTTGTCCCGTTTGGAGGCCGGGATGGATAAGGTATTTCTTAGTGTTTGTGATTTACATTTTTTGGTCCATTCTATGTTGGATGTCGGGCATTTAAATATGGCACAAGGTGTTGAATTGGTGAATGAAGGCCCCCGGGAAAAATTGTTGGTTATGACGGATGAGGTGAAGTTGACAAAGGTATTTATGAATTTAATCGGGAATGCCAAGAAATTTACAGTACGAGGACATATTGCCGTCGGGGCCGAGATTACCTCTGATGGTACATGGGTTGAGTGTCGGGTAGAGGATACGGGGATAGGTATTTCTCCTGAAAATCTGGAACATATTTTCGATCGGTTTTATAAGGTGAATGAGTTTAAGCAAGGTACTGGGCTCGGGCTTTCTATTTGCGAGGCTATTATAGAACTTCTGGGAGGCCGGATCTGGGTGGAGTCAACTCTAGGCAAAGGAACGACGTTTTATTTTAGAATTCCTTACCGGAGGCCGGAAGAGGAGGATATATGATTAGCCCTGTGAGAATCGTGGTGGTAAGGTTGTGGTTTCGCTTTTATTTCGGCCTCATTGCCTGTCACTTTCGTATCAAAGACACTCGCTGAACGTCTTTGATACGTCTTTGATACGAGAATGATACGTCATTGATCCCTGTCTTCTGCCTGAATTCAACGGGTTTTGTTGGTGTTTTTATACTGAATTCTAGTGGACTTACTTTTAATGTTTACTTTTAAAGTGGTTAAATACAATGATTTATTATTGAAGATGAAGTGACCACTTTTTGAAGGAGAGGTGACCACTTTGGTGACCAGTTGATAGCAAATGAAGTGTAAATGATGGCAAATATGGTATTTTAATATCTTGTTTGTCTGAATGTGTTTATGATTTTGGATAAAGTAGCTAAGTTGTTTTAAAACAGGTGTTTATTTAATGGACGGTTTGAATTTTCGCATGAAAATCGAAACTTGCGAGCATGAAAAAAGCCAGTAGAAATACTGGCTTTCAGCTTCTTAGCTCCTCAGGTAGGACTTGAACCTACGACCTACGGATTAACAGTCCGCCGCTCTAACCAACTGAGCTACTAAGGAATTTTCTCAAAAGCGATGCAAATATAGGGGTTTTGTTGAATCCTGCAAAATAAAAAAGGGGAAAAAACAGGTTGATTAGCTAAAAAAAATATAGTAGTAGACGGGAGTTTTGAGAATCAATGAATTGTATTTCGTGGCGTAAAAGGAGAATAGCGTATTTTGTTTTTGGAGAGATGTGAAAAGTGTTGAGTTTTTTAATATATTTGTAAAACATAGAAACGGAAGTGATGGTAGATATAGAATCAAATATACTTCAAAATTTGAACAAGGGTAAAGAAAGTGCGCTGAAAGAGGTTTACCGTTTGTTTTTTCATGCGTTATGTGCGTTTGGAACCCGTTTCGTGAAAGATGATGCGGTGGTGGCTGATATAGTGCAGGAGGTATTTATAAAAGTGTGGGCTAGGAGGACGGATTTTCAGGCTATTTATTCATTGCGTTCGTTCATGTATCTTTCTGTTCGCAATGCTTGTTTAAATTATAACCGGGATCGTGTGAAGGAGAGGAAAATTTCTTTTAATGACGCGGAGTCGGAAAAGTTTGCGGAGGAGCGGGAGGACGTTTTTATGATAGAGGAGGACGTGCATCGCCAGATTCGTAACGAAGTGGAGCGTCTGCCGGAGGCGATGCGGAAAGTTTTTAATTTGACATTACTAGATATGTCTATTCCCGAAATTGCGGAGGCCTTGGATATTTCGGAAAATACGGTGCGTAATCAACGGGCACGGGCCAGGGAAATTTTACGGGCTAGGTTGAAAGACAAAATATTCTTTTTGTTCTTATTATGTGATATTTATTAATCACGATACTCTGAATTGTATTTTTATGGTGGGTTATGTAATTGGCTTCTTTGGCCTACCATAAGGATTTGTCGGTGTTGCAAAATAACAAAATGCTTTTTTTCTCGAAAAAAACTGCATCGGGACTAGTATGCTTTGACAATTTTCGTGTTATAACGATAAAAAGAAGTAGATTATGTCAGAAGAAAATTTAAAGATAGCGGATATTCTTTTTGCCTATATTAAAGGAACGATTTCCGAGTGCGAGCTGGAGGAGTTGACCAAATGGGTGGAGGCTGCGGAGGAGCATCGGGAATTGTTTCAGCAAATAGTGACTTCGGTATCTTATCAGGACAAGGAAGCCGTGTATCGCCGTTTTGACTCGTATTATGATTTTGACCGCTTGCGGGGAGCTATCCGGGGGAGAAAGCGGGGTATGTGGAAATATGTTGCTGCGGCTGCTGTTATTGCATTGCCTTTACTGGTCTCGCTTTTATTACAGATCAGGCAGGAGGGAATTTTCCCGGAAGAGCGTATGCGGGAAATTTCTTTACTACCGGGTAAATCAATGGCAACGTTAACCTTGTCGGACGGGAGTTCCAAGCTATTGAGCCCGGAAAATTTTGATTTGATGGATGGTTCGAAACGGATTGTAAATGATCCCGGCGGGCTGAATTATCAAGTTGAAGATACGAGTGAGTGCATGGAGACGGCATATAACGAAATAACGGTTCCCCGGGGCGGAGAGTATAAGGTGACGTTGGATGACGGAACACGGATATGGGTGAACTCGGAAAGTTACATCCGTTTCCCGGTTGTATTTCATGGTGATGAGCGTCGGATTTGGGTTTCCGGGGAGGTTTTCTTGGAAGTTACGAAAGATTCCGAACGTCCGTTTGTTGTAAACACGGAAAAGTTGGATATCAAAGTTTTGGGAACGCAATTTAATGTCCGGGCTTATCCGGATGAGAAATGTATTCAGACGACTCTTGTGGAGGGATGCGTACGGGTGGATAACTCATTGGGGAAAGTGGCAGTGTTGGCTCCTTCCGAACAATTGTTGTATAATGCCCAGAATGGAAAACATGAGGTACGGGAGGTTGATACCGAATTGTATGTATCTTGGAAAGATGGGGTCTATGTGTTTGTTTCTCAACGATTGGAGGATATTATGTTGCTAATATCGAAATGGTATGATGTTGATGTATTTTACCAGAATTCCACCGTAAAAGATATTATATTTTCAGGACGCTTAAAACGTTACGAGAATGCGGAAACTTTGTTAAAAGTGTTCGAACGCTTGGGGGGAGTGAGATTCTCCATTCAAGGTAAGACCGTTATTGTCGAAGACGAGTAAAAAGTGAATGGAAAGAAGGTGCAACTGCTTTCCATTCATGTACGAACCTCGACCGGGTGCAACCGGACGAGTATTGTTTAATCATATAATAGTACAAATGTATGAAAAAAATTCGAGGATGTTATCCCCGTTCGTCGGGGGTGCGAAAAATCTTATTGACTATGCGTTTTCTAGCTCTTTTTCTTTTTTGTACGGCTATGCATTTATCTGCATCAGTACATTCGCAGAATGTCGTGTTTAGTTTTAACTTGAAAAATGCCACGTTTGAGGATCTCATGAAGGAGATTCGTCAACACAGCGACTATTATTTTATCTATAAGGATAGCGAGGTGGCTCAGGTGACAAAACTAAATAAACGGTTTAAATCCGTGAGTATCGACGAAGTTCTTGAAGAATGTCTGAAAGGAACCGGTTTAACTTATTCTGTCGAAGACCAGTTGATTATTATTAAAAAGAATCAAATTGTGGCCGTGCGGGATACCACTGTGAAGAACGAGGTCCGGTTGATTAAAGGAAGGGTTGTGGATGAGATGGGAAAACCGTTACCGGGTGTGACTGTCGTGATAAAGGGGACTAGTACGGGAGTGGCAACGAGTGCGGATGGCCTTTTTGGGGTAGCTTTACCTGCGGATACCGCCACGCTGGTGTTTACCTTTGTGGGGATGGAGACACGGGAGGTTAAAATATTGCCATTGAAAGTAGGGGAAGTGCGTAAAGATTTGCGCATCGTGATGAAGGAGGATAAGATCGCTTTGGAAGACGTGGTGGTGACCGGCTACGCGAATATCAAGAAATCGAGTTTCACGGGAACGGCCACGCAAGTGAAGCGGGAGGACATTTTGAAAGTGGCGGGTCGGAACGTGATCGATGCCTTGCAGGTGTTTGACCCGTCTTTGCGAATCATGAAGAATAATTTGATGGGATCGGACCCGAATACCTTGCCGGAGTTCTACGTGCGGGGGCGTTCAGGTATTACTGGGGTGAAGGAGTTGGATGCATTAGAGGCTTCCGATGTATCGCAGTTTGCGATAACCAATAACCCGAATACTCCGATATTTATTCTGGACGGGTTTGAGGTATCCGTGGAGAAAGTGTATGACTTTGACGTGAACAGGATCAAGGATATTACGATATTGAAGGATGCTGCCGCCACGGCCATGTATGGTTCTAGGGCTTCTAACGGGGTTGTCGTGATCGAGACAGTTGCTCCCCGTCCCGGGCGCTTCGTGGTGAGTTATAATGGTAATTACGAGATCACGGCTCCGGATTTAAGTAGTTACAATATGATGAATGCTCGCCAGAATCTGAACACAGAATGGGCGGCCGGAATCTATGCAAGCGATCCCGAGAAAAGTAATTATGAGCGAGATAAGGCATACCAGTATGGCATTTATTTGGATAAGAAGAATGTGATTCTGGCGGGAGGTGATTATTACTGGTTGTCACAGCCGTTAACGACGATGTTTAATCACAAGCATAGTGTTTATATCGAAGGAGGGTCTGATGCGATCCGGTTTGGTATCGAGTTGCGCTATGATAACCAGAACGGTGTGATGAAGAGATCTTTACGAGATCGTATCGGTGCCGGCCTGACACTGGAATATCGTTACAAGGGTTTCCAGATGCAAAATAAGATTTCCTATGACATCATGACTTCGAAGGCTTCGCCTTATGGTTCTTTCGGGGACTATACGAATAAGCATCCTTATGAATCGTGGAAAGACAAAAACGGAAAGTTAATCAAGAAATTGCCACAACGTAATTATGGTGAAAGTTTTATCAATCCTTTGTACGAGGCAACGTTGGGAAATTTTAACAAGAGTAATTACAAGGAGTGGACGGATAATCTCGCATTGAATTGGTACGTGAATGATTATCTATTAGTGAAGGGGCAGTTCGCGATCAGTTATAAGTTGGATAAGACCAAGGTGTTTACGGATCCGGAATCGGCCAAGTATGGAGATGGAGTGACAGCATTCTTGCGGGGAGAGTTGACAGAAGCTTCAACAACAACGACCCGGTGGAATACGAACGTGTTTGCCGCTTATAACCGATTGTTCGGGTTGCACAATCTGAATTTCTCTTTAGGATTCAACGCAACGTATTCTAATATCTCGTATTCCTATTCTCATTATCGAGGTTTTCCGGATGCTCATCGGCATTCTCCAGCGTATGCTTACGAAATCGTGACGAAACCAACGTTTACCGACAATAAGACCCGATTGTTTGGAGTGTTCTTAATGTTGAATTATAGCTATAATGATATTTACCTGGCCGATTTCTCGTTCCGTTACGATGGGTCTTCCGAGTTCGGAACGGAAAATAAATGGGCTCCTTTCTGGTCTGTCGGTGCTGGTATAAATGTGCATAATTACGATTTCTTGAAAGGGAACGAGTGGATCAACCAATTCCGGATAAAGGGAAATGTGGGACAGACCGGTAAATCGAATTTCCAGCCTTATATGGCACGAAATACTTACGAGGTCTTGTTAGACGACTGGTATCAGACGGGTATCGGGGCAAATCTGATTTACATGGGGAATGATGATTTGACTTGGGAAAAGCAATTGTCGTGGAATATCGGTACGGATATAATCACGTGGAATAACCGGGTGACTCTGGGCTTTGATTATTATTATAAAAAGACCATTGATTTGGTGACAGAAGTCTCTTTGCCGACATCTTCCGGTTTCACGAAGTACACGGATAATATGGGTGAGATCCTGAATGAAGGGGTTGAACTTGATTTGAACGTGCGAGCTTATAGTGATAAGGATTGGGATGTTATCGTGTTCGGTAACTTGGCTCATAATAAGAATAAGATACTGAAGATTTCGGAGTCGTTGAAACAGTATAACGAACGGATTGACGAGTATTTCCAGAATTATTACTCGATATATGGTACGCCTTCAGAGGATTCGAAGTATGCCAAGCCGTTTATGAAATATGAAGAAGGGAGTTCCTTGACAGCGATTTATGGGATGAAATCGATGGGAATTAACCCCGCTAACGGTCAAGAGGTTTACGTGAAACGAGATGGGACCCTGACATACACGTGGGAATCGAATGAACAGCAAAAGATAGGGGATACCGAGCCGAAGATTCAAGGGGCTTTCGGGTTGAATGTCCGCTATCGGAACTTTACATTTTACACGACCTTCCTCTATGAATATGGTGGTGACGAGTATAACACGACTTTGGTGAATAACGTGGAGAATGCCAATTTGATCAAGTATAACGCTGATAAGCGGGTGAGTTCGGATCGTTGGCAGAATGTCGGGGATGTTGTTCCTCTGAAAGACATAAAAGACCGTTTGTACGTGACCCGTGCAACTTCTCGTTTTGTGCAAAAGAACAATAATGTGGTCTTTAATTCTCTTTCTGTGGGCTATGACGTTGACCCTGTATGGTTGCGGAAAATACACCTGAGTTCGTTGAGGTTACAGTTCAATATGAAGGATATTGCCACGATGTCAACGATCAAGCGGGAAATGGGGTTGAACTATCCGTTTGCCAGGACATTTACGTTTACTTTGAATGCTAGTTTCTAATACTGAAGATTATGAGAAAGTTATATTTAATATTATTGTTGCCGGTCTTTTGGCTGACATCGTGTAACAGTTTTCTAGATGTTTCGGCAGATAATGAATTGTTACAAAAAGAGATTTTTGGAGACTATAAAGGGGTGAGAATGGCGGTGAACGGGGTGTATCGAACTCTCTCATCGACGAGTTTGTACGGACAGAATCTGACGTGGGGATTTGCCAGTGCTATTGGGCATAATTATCAATCCAGTAGTCAGTACTATTTGCCTTACGGGTTGTATGAAGCGGCCTCTTTCGATTGGGAAAATGCCTCTGCTCAAAGTTTAACAGAAAGTATTTGGTCAAAGGGATATAACGTGATCGCTAGTTGTAATGATATTATCCAGCAGGTGATTGCAAAAGACACCAGCTTTTTCGGCCAGGGGAAAATGGAGAAAGATATGATCTTGGGGGAGATGTACGGAGTGCGTGCATTGGTACATTTTGATCTGTTCCGTTTGTTCTGTCCGGCTCCGGTGACAAAGCATACTGGACAGGCAATACCTTACGTGACGAAATATCCGGATTTGCAACCGGGTTATCAAAATTCTCCGGCTTTTATGGATTCTGTGATCATGGATATGACACGGGCCCAGAGTTTATTGGCGGTTGTGGATACCGTGTTTAATCGGCGACAAAATACGAGTATATATTCTAGGGTACGTAGTCTGGATCGTGGTCTGGTTGATTCTCCGGATGACTTTTTCCTGTACCGGGCAACCCGGATGAATTACTTTGCGGCAAATGCTTTACTTGCCCGGATGTATATGTATAAAGGGGATGAGGAGAAGGCTTACGAGAATGCCCGTCTTGCCTATGGTTTCCATTTGCGATGGTTCCGTTGGACGGGTAATTCTAATCAGGGAAGTGTTTCTAATATAAACTTTCTATACCCTAAACGTTATAATGAACTTTTCCTTTGTTTTTCGAATAACGATGTGGTTGATAACGTGGAAAACATATTAAAAGGTTATTCAAGTGCCTTACGGATGAAAAATATGGATGTCCTTTTTGCCGGGGATATGGATGATTATCGTTACACGGGTTTCTACAATAAGACAACCCTTGCGTATGGAGCGCAACGATATGCCACGTGGTTGAGGCTTTCGGGGGCTACTTTTAAAGAAGTATTGGATCAGTTGCCTTTGTTACCCGTGATTCGGGCTTCGGAGATGTACCACATACAGATTGAATATTTACTGAATAAGGGGCGTAAAGGAGAGGCTATCGAATTGTTTAATTCTTTGAGAACAAGTCGTGGAGCCAAGACTAGATTGACTTCTGATATGTCACCTGACGATCTACGATTGAAATTGATGTATGATATTATCCGGGAAACGTTGACTGAGGGGCAGACATTTTTCATGTTCAAGCGTCTGAACCAGGATATTTTTAACGGTAGTGATAATATTAAGATGACCCCGGAAAAGTGGGTGATTCCTATTCCTTATAGTGAATCGGCATATCAATAATTAAAAATCGAATAGTTATGAGAAAGATATATTTGTTGTTAGGATTTATACTTGTTCTGGGGGCCTGTTCGAAGGATGATATAAAAACATACAGAGGTGATAATTATCTTCAGTTCGTGAAGGTGGTAACGGATTCATCCGTCTGTTCGTTCTTGGCTTACCCGAATGATAATGAATTGGAATTTCCCGTGGAAGTGGAGGTGATCGGTTTGCCTTCTGATAGAGAACAGGAATATAAAATCAGCGTGGATCAGGCAAAGTCAACTGCCACGACTGCTAATTACAGGTTGCCGGACAAATTCACGATGAAGCCCGGTAAAGTTCGAGACACGTGTAAAATTACGTTTGTTAAAACAGCGGAAATATCAACTGTTGCGTTACGGTTGACTTTAAAACTGGAACCTACCACTGATTTCCTGTTGGGACAAACCGAATGTCGCTCGGCAATTATCTATGTCTCTAACGTGGTGGCGAAGCCAAATTGGTGGACAGATAACGTGACGCGGAATTATCTGGGTGCGTATTCGGATAAGAAATACCGGTTGTTTATTCAAGAGACGGGTAAAGCGGATATAGATAGTGATAATATAGAAGAACTTCGTTATAACACGATTATATTCAAACATTACCTGCAAAAGAAGAAAGATGCGAACGAGATGGTTCGTGAAGACGACGGAACGGAGATGACCGTGGCATTAGTAGTCGGATAATTAAAATTGAATGTTTATGAAAAGATTTATATTGTTCTCCCTGTTCGTGAGCTTTTGGTTTAGCGCATGTTACGAGGATAAAGGTAAATACAGCCTGATTGATTATAATGATGTTACACTGGATGTCGTGACTTCTTTGACGAAAAAGACGATTATTCTGGGAGATACGGTGCGTATTGTACCGAAGATGACGTGGAAATATCCCGATCGGGACACGTTGGCATACGATTATCGTTGGGAGATGGGATTGGGTAATGTCGTTTCGACGGATCGGAATTTCGAGTATATTCCCGCGAGTTGCGGGCAGTTTGATGTGAATTTCTATATGACGGATCGGAGTAGCGGGATCGAGTTCCATGATAGTCACACGGCGATAGAGGTAAGATCTCCGTATAAGGTCGGATGGCTTATTCTGGCAGAAAAGGACAACAGGACAAGTTTGAGTTACATCCGGCGGGATAGCTGGCAGGATGAGGATAAAAAGACACATTACGAGTGGGTGGCTTATCCGGATGTGTATGCGACGTTGTACCCCGATAATCCGTTAGGTACAGGGCCGTTGAAGTTGGAAAACGTGATGACGGGAGGTGAGGCGGATGAAGTGATGGTCGTGCAGCGTACCGGAGGTTCCTATTACTTGAGCGGGATGGATTTCACGAAGGTGATGGCTCTTCACGAGGAATTCCCCGGAAGTGCATACCCTACCGGCCTTGACCCCGTGGAGGTACGTAATGGCGGATGGCAAGATTTCGTGTTAAGTGCTAATGGTGAAGTTTACTGGAGGAGGAATACGGGTTCCGAGATTCAGCACGTGACAGCTTTTATCGATATTCCGCTTTATTTTTCAGGAACGACGGATGGAGGACGAATCACTCAATTCTTTGATTTGGACACGAAGGATTGTGGTGCCGTGCTGATGTATGATGAAGGCAATAATCGTGTGGTAGGTCGATTGACCAGCTTTAATAGTAATTCGGATAGTGGACCTGTCGAGTTTGTTTATACTCCGGATGATCCGGGTGTGGTAAAACTGACGGATCTGACCGGGTATAAGATTATGCACGTGGGTGATTATGGTGACGGAAGTGGGCTTAATATTATCCTGAAAGAGGAGAGTTCTGGAAACTATTACTATCAAAATATGGAGATTGACAATTGGGATGGGTTCAATATTTTTGATTGTACTCAGGAGCTTTTTGCCGGTAGCAGTGTTATCTCTGACAATACGGTATATTTCCGGATTCGCCCTAGTTCTTATCTTTTCATGGGTGAGGGCAGTAAGTTGTACTTCTATGATGTGAACACGAAGAGCGTAAAGCTATTCACGGATTATACAAGCGGTAATATCGTGGAAATATTGCAGGATGCAAATGCCGGAGAAATCGGTGTGGCACTGGATGATGGAAATTTCTATATCTATAAATTGAGCACGGAAGTGTTGGCGGATGCGAATCCGGGTGAGAAAGGGCTGTTATTCCATGTTTCCGGCTTGGGACGGATTGTAGATATTGAATGGAAATGGGGAGGCTCTTATAATTGGGCGTTCAAGCGTTACGAGTAAAAGTTTTCTTAGGCTTGAGTGTTATGTTTTCTTGAAAAGAGGCTGGCTGAAAAGTCCTTTTTTAAACTCCCTCCCTCCTTCGGAGTACTCCCTCTATAAACAGAGGGAGAGTTAAGTTACTCACCATCTTTGGGAAGAGTTACAGCTCCTCCTCTGTTTATAGAGGAGGTGGCCGAAGGCCGGAGGAGTTTTTAAACAACAAGTAGGATTTTGAGGATGTCCTCTTGGGAAAACCATGTCAAAAGTGAAGGGTGTGTAGCTATTATATGTAAATTAAAATGAGAAGATTATGAGAAAATTATCAGTGAGTTTTTTCTTCATCGTGCTGTTCCTATTTACCTGTGGTGTGCAGGACGGGTTCGCTCGGAAAAAGAAAAAAGGCGTGAAAGAGGTGGAAAAAGAGACACCTTATCAGAAATTATTCAAAGGTAAGACCTGCGAAACGGTAAAAGGATTACTGACTATTCATAAGATGGATGGGAAAGTATATTTTGAGATCCCCCGGAATCTGTTGGAAAAAGATATGTTATTAGGATCAACGATTTCCGAAACGACCAATAATTTGTTCGGGAGCGTGGGAGAGAAACCGACCGACCCCTTGTGCGTGCAGTTTACACAGACGGATTCGATCATTAGTCTGCGGCAAGTGAATCATGGTTACACGACGGAGTTGGCAAACGTGGCACAACGGATTCGGGAGAGTATGAAACCTGCCGTGATGTACAATAGCGGAATATTGGCCTATAACCCGGATAGCACGGCAGTAGTTGTTGAGATGACTGAATTCTTCCTACGGGATGACGAGCAGTTGACTCCTTTCTCTGCATACGCTCCGGCAACTTGGGGCGGGAGATGGATCGTGAAAGAGTTTAAAAAGGATAATTCCCAGTTGGGTCGGATAAAAGCGTTTGAGGATAACGTGAGTGTACAGACGTCTTTGAGTTACGAGGTCAATCTGCGGGACGGGAGGTATTATTACATCTATAAACTTCCGTTCACCTCTTTGATGACACGCAGTTTTATCCTCTTGCCGGAGGAACCGATGCGTCCCCGGATGGCGGACCCTCGTATCGGGATATTTTATCAGGGAGTGTCGGATTTTCGGAATGGGGATTCCGGATTGAAGAATATATATTATGCTCAACGCTGGCGGTTGGAGCCGTCGGATGAAACGGCTTTCCGGATGGGGCGGCTTGTGGAACCCAAGAAACCGATTGTTTTTTACGTGGATAATGCTTTTCCGGAAAGCTGGAAAAAGTATATCAAGGCCGGGGTAGAGGAGTGGAAGGATGCGTTCGAGAAGATCGGTTTTAAGAATGCAATCGTGGCAAGAGATTTCCCGGTGGATGATCCGGAGTTTGATCCGGATAACGTGAAGTATTCTTGCGTGCGTTATTCTCCTTCACAGGTGGCGAATGCCATGGGCCCTTCATGGACGGACCCGAGGACCGGAGAGATTCTGAATGCTTCTGTTTATTTGTATCACAATTTGATCCAGTTGGTGCATGATTGGCGCTTCCTGCAGACTTCTCCGGCAGACCCGGATGCTCGTAAGGTAATTCTGGATGAGGAGGTATTGGGGGATTGTATCCGTTACGTGGTGTCCCATGAGGTGGGTCATTGTCTGGCGTTAATGCATAATATGTCCGGTTCTGCGGCGATCCCGACAGATTCGTTGCGTTCGCCTTCGTTTACTCAAAAATACGGGACGACGTATTCGATCATGGATTATGCCCGGAATAATTATGTCGCTCAACCGGGGGACAAGGAACGAGGAGTGAAACTGACCCCGCCTAAATTGGGTTTGTACGATTATTTCACGATTCAATGGCTATATACCCCTCTGTTAGATGCCAAAAGTTCGAAAGAGGAAGTTCCTACATTAAGCCGTTGGATTACGGAGAAGTCGGGAGATCCGGTTTATCGTTACGGGAAACAACAGATTTCGTCAAGACTGGACCCCAGTTCGGTAGAGGAAGATTTGGGAGACGACGCGGTTAAATCGGCTACTTACGGGGTGAAGAATTTAAAGTACGTGTTAGCGAATATGGGTGACTGGGTGGCACGAGATGATCCGGACTACACGTTCCAGCAGAATATGTACAATGAAATCGTGTTCCAGTACGTGCGTTACGTGAATCACGTGTTGTTGAATATCGGGGGAATATATTTGAACGAGCGGTATGATGGGGATGAATTGCCGAGTTACGCGGTGGTTCCGAAAGAGAGACAGAGACAAGCCGTCGATTTCCTGTTGGGGCAAATGAAAAACTTGGCATGGTTGAACGCTCCCGGTATGCAGCAAAAATTGCCTCTGATGAGTAATATCTCGACCGAGTTGGAAGAGAAAATATTCGGGGCGTTATTATCCCGGAGATGGGCGGTAACTTTGAGTGCGGTGAAGGATGATAACAAGGATACCTATTCCACGAGAGAGTTTTTGACACACGTGCAGGACTTCGCTTTTGCTCCTACCCGTCAGGGAAAGACGCTGACCACGCAAGATAAAAAGATGCAGATGAAGATTTTAAGGCAGATGCTACTCTTCACGGACTTGGGGAAAAAGGGGATGTCCGGGGATCCGTTGTCGTTGGCTGACGGGTGCAAGATGATCGAGGTGCCGGAGCAAGTGAAGTTGATGAGCCGGGAACGGTATGGCGAGTTGCCGTTGGAAGTGCTGGGAGGTTTCTCGAACGTGGAGGCGGTACAGCCTTGCGCGGAGGCCCCCGTGACAAAGTTGCCATTGAATATGTCGGAAAGACAAGGTTTCGGCTATTGGGTGAACGTGAATTCCAATATGGTGGTCGAGCCGTTGGATCATCTGTATTTCGATATGTTGAAACGGATTCAGGTGTTACTAAAGAGCAAGGCAAATACGGGATCAGAGGATACCCGCCAGCACTATCGGTTGTTGTTGTACAAGATAGAACAAGCATTGAAATAGGTTTGATTTTCTAATACGCGAAAGAATATGAGAAATATATTATATATCTGTTTTCTTTCTTTTTTCCTGTTCGGTTGGGGTGTACAAGGACAAGCGAAGAAAAAGAATAAGGAGAAGAAAGAGACATTGACGGCTTACCAGAAATTATTCAAGGGCAAGCAGGTGAAAACGGCTCATGGGCTGATGACGGTTCATAAGATCGAGGATAAAGTGCTGGTCGAATTCCCGGTAAGGTTGTTGGGCAAAGATATGATGCTGACCTCTTCCATCGAGAATATCAGTGATAATGGGGAAGGGGTGGTCGGACAGTTTGCCGGATATGGCTTGCCGTTCTGTTTTACCCGTTTGGATTCGACCTTGCAGGCCCGGATATTCTTAATCGATAAACCTCTGAATAATAGTTTGGAGACAAATTGGAACGAGGCTATCGAGCGATCGAATGCCGGGGGAGTGTATGGCACATTTAAAATAAAGGCTTATACCCCGGATAGCACGGCAGTTGTGGTGGATATGACTCCTTTATTCATGGAGTATTCCCCGTACACGACCCCGTTTACGGCTATCGGGGGAAATTCTTTCTTTGGATTGATTTCCCGGGAGCATGAGTATAAAAAGGAGTGTTCAATGTTGAAAGACGTTGACGCTTTCGATAACAATATCATGGTGACGTGTGAGCTGGGATTTGTCGAGAACCAGTATCTGTTCGGGGCTTTTAAGGTGATTCCCGGGGACGTGAAAGTTTCCGTGACGACGAATAAGATGTTGATGTTGCTGCCGGAAGAACCCATGCGCCCCCGTTTGGCCGATCCCCGTTTGGGAGTCTCTTTCATGGAGGTTTCGCAGGTCGAGAATGACCGGAAGGGGTTGAAATCTACATTTTACACGAAACGTTGGCGGGTGGAGCCGGTAGATGAGGCCGCTCATCGCCGGGGAGAAGTGGTCGAGGTGAAGAAACCGATCGTGTTTTATATGGACACGCTGATGCCCAAGGAGTGGCAGCCTTATATTAAAGAGGGAATCGAGGCATGGAATGAGGCTTTCGAAAAGATTGGTTTTAAGGATGTGGTACGGGTGATGGATTTCCCGAAAGATGATCCGGATTTTAATGCCAACAATATAAAGTATTCCACGATCAGGTATGCCCCGTTGTGGCTTGATATGCAGAATTCGATGCACGTGGACCCTCGTACGGGGGAGATCCTGAATGCCTCTCTTTATATTTATGACGGGTTGGTGTCCGGCTTGAAGACAAATCGGATGTTGACGACGATGGCGACTGATCCGAGTGTTCGGACAACTCGTTTCTCCGAGGAGATGATCGGGGAGCTGATCCGTGTGGAGATTATGCGGGAGGCGGGAATTAATCTGGGTCTGGTGTATAATGCGGGAGCGTCTGCCGTGTATCCGGTTGATTCGTTACGTTCTCCGTCTTTCACACGGGAACATGGTTTGAGTCCTTCTGTGATGGATTACGTGCCGTGTAATTATATTGCCCAGCCGGGGGACGTGGAAAAGGGTGTAAGGATGGTTCCCGGGGGATTGGGAGAATACGATTATTACGTGATCAGGTGGTTGTATGAACCGATTCCGACAGTCACTACGCTGAAGGATGAGTTTGCGACCTTGGATCGTTGGATTCGGGAGGGACGGACAAATCCGAAGTATCGTTTCGGGAAAGTGCCTTATTATTACTATGATCCCCGTTGTTTTACCGGAGACTTGGGAGATGATCATTTGAAGGCTTTGGAGTATGCCGTGAATAATTTGAAGATAACGGTTCGGAATTTCTATGACTGGTATGCCGAGGGGGATGAAGACCTGAGCTTGAGAAGTCAGTTGTATAACTCGTTACGTGGTCAGTTGCAAAAACGGATTAACGATGTGTCCGTGAATCTGGGTGGTTTCTACCAGATGGAGGCTTTCTCCACGGAGAAAGAGCCGAGTTACGTGGTTGTACCCGGTACGATACAGAAAGCGGCTGTGAAATGTATGATCGACATGGCGAAAGATCTTGCTTGGCTGGAAAACAAGGCGGTCGAGAAGAAGTTAGAGATTCGAAACTCCAATGTGGACCAAATTCGGAGTTTTATCCTAGGGACCTTAACGTTCCGGTTGAAGTACGTGGCTCTCGGGGCTGAAAAGGGCGGGGATTATTCGTTGGTCGAGTATGTCGAGGATATTTACAGGAACGTGTGGGATGGGACGTTGAAGAATCGTCCTTTGGAGAAGTACGAGATGGATTTGCAGAAGGAGTTCTTGGGTAGCGTGGTGGCATCCTCTACGATCGCAACGACTGCGGGTAATTTTACACCGAGAAGGGGGATTACAATGGTTGGTCATGAGGGGGCGATTTCTCCGAAGACGATTGATCGAAAACAGTTGGATTTGATACGTGAACAACTTGCTGTTTTACCGGAGAAAGGGATGAATCCGGAAGAACGGAATGGGTTTTACCCCACGATGCGGGTGGTGATACCCGGAGATTATATCCCGGTGAATTACTATTTCGATATGTTGTTCAAGATTCAGGACTTGTTGAAAGGAGCCGTGACGAAGAGTTCCGGGGAAACAAAATTGCATTACGAATATTTGCTGTATAAGATTAATAAGATGTTAGCTAACAAGTAAAAGAAGAGGGGGCTGAAAAGTCGTTTTTTAACTCCCTCCCCCCTTCGGGGTGCTCCCTCTATAAACAGAGGGAGAGTTAAAATACTCTCTATCTTCGGGAAGAGTCACCAGCTCCTCCTCTGTTTATAGAGGAGGTGGCCGAAGGCCGGAGGAGTTTCTTGAAATTAAATGACTTTCGGGTAACCCCGTGGTTGTGTGTATTGTATGAATTTAAAATAAATGTATGGAAGAATCTATTGTAAAAGTGGAGCATTTATCTCATCGTTACAGTATTCAATGGGCGATTCGGGATATTAATATTGAAATTACGCGAAATGGCATTTACGGGTTGCTAGGCTCCAACGGGGCAGGAAAGTCAACCACGATGAACATTATTTGTGGCGTGTTGAAACAGACGGAGGGGGAGGTGTATATTAAGGGAATTAATTTACGGGAGAATCCGGTAGAGGCCAAAAAGCATTTGGGCTTTTTACCGCAGAAACCACCCCTGCATATGGATTTGACGGTGGAGGAGTATTTGGTACATTGTGCCAATATGCGGCTAATTCCCGCTCATGAGGTTCAAGGGGCCGTGAAAGACGTGATGGGGCGTTGTGGAATTTCCCATTTCAGTCGGCGATTGATCCGGAACTTATCGGGAGGGTATCAACAACGATTGGGTATAGCGCAGGCTATCATTCATAATCCGGATTTCGTGGTACTGGATGAGCCGACAAACGGGCTCGATCCGAACCAGATCGTGGAGATCCGGGAACTGATCCGGGAGATCGCGGTGGACCGAACCGTGATTCTATCCACGCATATCCTTTCTGAAGTGCAGGCGACTTGTGATTATATCCGGATGATCGAGGAAGGGCAAGTGGTCTTTTCCGGTACCGTGGATGAGTTTGATAATTATATTGTTCCCAATACGTTATTTGTGTCGTTAATCGCCGCGCCACCAGCAGAGGTGATCCGGGAGATTCCGGGCGTGGTTGCCGTGGATGAACTGGGCGGATCGAAGTTCCGGATTCAGTTTTCGGATGCGCTGGAAGCAACGGAACGTTTGGTCGAGGCCAGCGTGACAAAAGGGTGGCGATTAGTCGAAATCCGTCAGGAAAAGAGCTCCTTGGATGAGATTTTTGCTGAATTATCAAAGAAATAATGACTAAAAACAGATAACGAGATGAAGACAATATATAAAATAGCCCGCACGGAGTTGCAAACCTTGTTTTACTCTCCGATCGCGTGGTTGATTCTGGTGATATTCACCTTTCAAGCGAGTATGGCGTTTACGAATGGCTTGGCGGGTAACGTGAGAAGTCAGGAATTGGGGTACGGGCTTTACAACGTGACGATGGGCGTCTTTGCCGGATGGCGGGGGATGTTTATCGCGATGCAGCAATACTTGTATCTTTATATTCCGTTGTTGACCATGGGGTTGATGAGTCGGGAATTGAGTAGCGGATCGATCAAGTTGCTGTACTCATCCCCGGTTACCAATACGCAGATTATTTTGGGAAAATATCTTTCTATGATGATATACAACTTGGTGTTGATGTGTATTCTGGCCGTGTACCTTGTATTTGCCGCTATTACTATAAAATCGGCAGACGTTCCCTTGATTCTTTCCGGTATGCTCGGGCTTTACTTGCTCGTGTGTGCGTACGCCGCGATCGGGTTATTCATGTCGAGCATTACTTCCTATCAGGTCGTGGCGGCCATGGGAACCTTGGCGGTGTTGGCGGTGCTGAACTTCGTGGGGGATATGTGGCAGGATATTGATTTCGTGCGTGATATAACGTATTGGCTGGCGATTAACGGTCGGGCGCAGGAGTTTATTAACGGTTTGATTTGTAGCGAGGATGTACTCTACTTTGTGATCGTGGTGGCGTTGTTTCTTTTCCTTTCAATTATCCGCTTGCAGTCCCGTAGGCAGAAAACGACGTGGATGACGACTGTCGGGAAATACGGGAGTGTTATCGTGATCGCGATGTTGTTGGGATATATGACTTCCCGGCCGAAGCTGATGTGTTTTTATGACACGACAGCCACGAAACAACGGACGCTGACTCCTAATAGTCAGAGTATCGTGGCCCGGATGGATGGGGGATTGACGATGACAACTTTCGTGAATATCTTGGAGGAGAACTATTGGGCCGGATTGCCCCGTAGCGTGAACGATGATCTGCGACGTTTCAAGATGTACACCCGCTTTAAGCCGGAAATTAAAATGAAATACGTCTATTATTACGATAAGGCGAAGAATCCGGAACTGGATAAGGCTTATCCCAATTTGTCCGACCGGGAGCGAATGTTGAAACGTGCTGAAATCTGGAATTTGGATTCCAATATGTTTATGCGCCCGGAAGAGGTGAGAAAGATAGCTGATCTCGGACCGGAAGGGAATCGTTTCGTACGGTTGCTGGAACGGGACAACGGGGAGAAGACATTCTTGCGGATATTCGATGACATTCAGCGTTTTCCCTTCGAGACGGAAATCTCTGCCGCCTTCAAGCGGTTGGTGATGGAATTGCCTCTTGTCGGTTTCGTGAAAGGGCACGGGGAAAGGGATTGTATTCGGGAAGGAGACCGGGACTACAATCGTTTCGCTCAAGATAAACCGTTCCGCTATTCTTTGGTTAATCAAGGTTTTGACTTTACAGAAGTGACATTGGATAAGCCGATCCCGGAACAGGTGGATATTATCGTGATTGCGGACATGAGAAACCCGATGACGGCGGATGAACAAACAAATCTGGATGCTTATATCGCTCGCGGGGGGAATCTGTTGATCGCGGGGGAGCCTCGTCGTCAGGAGTTTATGAACCCGTTGGTGGAATCTTTCGGCGTGCGGTTTATGCCGGGGCGCTTGGTGAAGAAGAGCGAGCATTTCCAGCCCGATTTTATTATCGCCACGCCGACAAAGGAGGCCGGAGAGTTTTCCTATATCTTCAACCAGATGATTCGTCGGGAATACGTGGTGACCATGCCGAGTACGACAGGGTTGGAGTGTTTCGAGGATAAAGGATTTTCTATCACGCCATTGTTCGTGAGTGACACGATCGGCAGTTGGAATGAATTGGAGACGGTAGACTTTTTAGATGATACGGTTTCTCTTAATCCTTCGATTGGAGAAGTTGAGCGTTCGTATGTCACGGCTTTGGCGATGTCCCGTCCGATGGGAGGGAAAGAACAACGCATTATTATCTTGGGTGATGCGGATTGCCTGAGTAACGGGGAAATCAGTATCGGGCGTAAGGATGTTGCTGCGGCAAACTACTCTTTAATATCCGGTTCTTTCTTCTGGTTATCCAATGAAGAGGTGCCGATAGACGTGCGCCGTCCTACCCCGCCTGATAATAAAGTGTACGTGAGCATGGATTGGATGTATTTCTGGAAAGTGGTACTCATGGGTGTTTGGCCCGGTCTGTTAGCTTTCTGGGCGATCTTTATATGGATTAGGAGACGAGGACGATAAATAGAAGTGAAAATTTAGTGGGGATGTCCAAAAAGTCATTTTTTAACTCCCTCCCCCCTTCGGGGTATTGAGCCTGCAAGCAGTCTCGAATCGGCTCTCGCTCGACAGACAACGAGTAAACTCTCTGTCTGTTCTCGCTTACTCGCCGATTTCCCTCTATAAACAGAGGGAGAGCTGAAATGCTCTCTGTATTCGGGGATAGTCACCAGCTCCTCCTCTGTTTATAGAGGAGGTGGCACGAAGTGACGGAGGAGTTTTTTGAAATAAAATGACTTTTTGGGCAACCCCGTGAGTTTTCCTGTTGTGTTGGGATATCCCGGTTCTTTCCGGGGTATCCCTTAATTTTTTACTATTAATTTTATGTCATAAATTGAGTCGGATCGTGAATAATTTGTAGGTTAATGGGCTTTAAAAACATCAATAAATGCTATATTTACGACCTCTATTTTGTGTAAAGTGTTTAAATTGTAAAAGTGTTTATTATGTTATTACGCGGATGTTTAGTTATTTTGTTGTTAGGCGTGCAATTCGCTTTTGGACAACAGAAACCCAATCCGGATTGGGTGAATCAGAAGTTTTCCATGTTTATTCACTGGGGATTGTATTCGGAGTTGGGGGGAGTTTGGAAGGGACAACCGGTTCGTTCCGGGTATAGTGAGCAGATACAGTCTTTTGCCAAGATCCCGAAGGCGGAGTACGAGGCGGTGGCGAAAGAATTTGATCCGGAGAAATGGAATGCCGATTCCGTGGTGGCTTTGGCAAAGGCGGCGGGGATGAAGTCCATCGTGTTCACGTCAAAGCATCATGACGGTTTTTGTATGTATCATTCCAAGTATACGAAGTATAATATCGTGGATGCAACTCCTTTCAAGCGGGACGTGATGAAAGAATTGTCGGATGCTTGCCGTCGGCAGGGGGTGAAGTTTGCGGTTTATTATTCATTGATTGATTGGAATTTCCCCGGAAATGGCATTACCCCTCATAATGCGGATGCTATCTCGAAGGAACACCATGCGTTCAGTATGCATCAAGTGGAAGAGATCATGACGAATTACGGTCCGATTTCTGAAATTTGGTTTGACATGGGGTCTTTGAGCGGGCAACAGAGTAAAGAGTTGTATGACCTTGTGAGTCGTCTGCAACCGCAGTGTATGGTGAGTGGGCGTTTGGGAAATGACCGGGGAGACTTTGCCGTGATGGCGGATAATGCTTACCCGGATTACAAGATTGGAGTGCCTTGGCAGACACCGGCCTCGTTTTTCGACGAGACATGGAGTTATCGCTCTTGGCAGGGACGGGGGAGTCTGGATAAAAAGATTGATGAGAAGTTACGTAGTTTAGTGAAGGTGGTAAGCCGTGGCGGTAACTTTTTACTGAACATTGGTCCGAGAGGGGATGGTTCCGTGGTAGAATTCGAACGGGATGCTTTATTAGCAATGGGGAAATGGATGAAACGTTACGGGGAAGGAATTTATAATACGACAGCTAATCCTTTTGATCATGCTGTTGAATGGGGGGACATTACTTGTAAGGGGAGTAATCTCTACTTGTTTGTTGAGAAGATCCCGGCTAACCGGGAGATTATTTTGAACGGGTTGATCGGGAAAGCGAAAAAAGCAAGTTTGTTAGTTGACGGGAAGGCCTTGAACTTGAAACAGGATGGGCAGTCCGTGTCGGTAAATATTCCCGGGGATGTGAAACCGGATCGGGGCATGATCGTGGTGAAACTGGAATTTGCCGGAGCCTTCCGGGTTGTTCCCGACCGGATTCTTGAAACGAGTGAATTGTCGGCTGTGAATGCAATTCCCGTGTATGCTTATTCCAGTATGGATTATTATTCCAGTTTTCGGAGTACGGTTGGGTTTAGCTGGCATTTCAGAAAATCCGGAAAGACCATTACCCCGACAATTGTTTACACGGCTGGAGAGCAGGGAAAAGAACTCCGTTTGGCCATTGACGGAAAAGAGCAGGATGTGACTTTGGTGGGCGGGGAGGTTCAAAAGTTGAATAACCACCCGGAGGGGATCACGTGGGGTAAGGTGTATATGTTCGATCCTCAAGAAGAACGCTTTAATGGTACGATTCTTGATCCGAAAGTGAATGCGGCAGCTTGGCGTTTGTGGGATGATTTTAAACCGGGAAAAGCCTTAAATATCCCAATGCAGGAGAAACAGTCGGTGCATATATTACACGAATTAACGAGTGATCGGGAGCAGGATGTACTGGTTGAATTAGGGGTTGCCGACGGGGTGCAGGTAGCCTTGAATGGTAAGGATGTGTTGTTGCGTACGTATGTTGGCGGAGTACCCCGGACAAATGAGGTGATAAAACTACATTTGAAGAAGGGAAATAATCAGTTGGTCGTGAAGTTACACAATCGTTACGGGACAGAAGTAACCTATTTGATGAATCCGAACGTGAAACAAGAAGAGTATAAACTTCGTTTGAAATCAATGAAGCTTTACTCCGGGGAAATTCACGATTGCAGTCTTGGAATGGCTCATCCTGCCAACAAGAATAGCGATATGGGATTACGGGATATACGAGTAGAATTAGAATAATAAAATATAGATATGAAAAAGAGATTACGTAAGAAATTACATAGAGGAGAGTTCCGGGAACTGGGATTTTCTTTTGATGCCAAATTCAAGACAGATACGGAAATGCAAGTGGTTGAAGCATGGTTGCAGGAGTTGGCAAGTTTGTTGAATTCTCATTCTTTGGAAATGGGGGGAGGTTGGAATTCCAATGTTTGTGGGGGATTCATTACCCGTGAACGGGGTAGTGTTACTCCGGAAGAACAGGACATCGTGCGGAAATGGTTTGATGAACACGGGCAGAATTTGGAATCCATTACTGTCGGAGAATTGAAAGATGCCTGGTACGGGTGGTAAAAAAACACCGATCAGTTTTCATTTCATTATAAAATATTATATTTTTGTCTGCGCTTGGGGCTGTAAATACAGCCCCAAGTTTGTAAGGTTCTCGTGGGTTGTTTATGCTCAACTTCTTTTCAGGGTTAACATGAATCGTGTATGTGATTTTATTGGTTGAAAGAACTTTACGGGTATTTTCCGTTATGGCGAGATGACTAGAAAACTGATTATATGAGAACAAAATTTTATTTACCTTTTATTGCTTTAGCATTGATAGCTACAAGTTGCAATAGTAAAAAAGAGGCGACCCAGGAAAGTGGAATCCGCCTTGCGAATCTGGATCAGACGATTAATCCGAGAAATGATTTTTACCAGTATGCCTGTGGAGGCTGGATGAAAGCTAACCCGCTCACGGATGAGTATTCAAGTTTCGGTTCATTCGATCAATTGGCCGAAAATAATCGTACCCAGATCAAAGGATTGATCGAGGAACTGGCTAAACAACAATCTCAGCCGGGCAGTATCACCCAGAAAATCGGGGATTTGTATAATATCGCCATGGATAGTGCTAAATTGAATGCGGACGGGGTTGCCCCGATTAAAGAATACTTGGATAAATTGGCGGCAATCAAAGATAGAAATGGTTTATCTCAGGAGATAGCAACTATGCACCGGGATGGTTTCGGACCTTTCTTCGGTTTGTACGTGGGGGCTGACGACATGAACAGTTCTATGAACATTGCCCAGTTGTATCAAGGAGGTTTAAGCTTGGGGGAACGTGAATATTATTTGGATGGTGATGACCATACGAAGGAAATTCGCACGAAGTTTGAAGAACACGTGGGCAAGATGTTCCAATTGGCCGGGTTTACCGCGGAAGAAGCCCAAAAAGCCGCAAAGAATGTGATGACAGTCGAGACTCGTTTGGCTGAAGCTTCTAAGTCTGCCGTGGAATTGCGTGACCCGTATGCGAATTACAATAAAATTACAGTGGCACAATTGAAGAAAGAAGTTCCGTCAATAGATTGGGATGCTTATTTCACGACGATCGGGTTGAAAGATTTGCAGGATGTGAACGTGGGACAAATGGATGAGATCAAAACGGTTGCCGACTTATTGAAAAAAGAAGATTTGGATGTATTGAAGGCTTATTTACAGTGGAATGTGATTAATACGGCATCTTCTTATTTGAGTGATAACTTTGTTGCACAGAACTTTGATTTTTATGGAAGAACTCTTTCCGGAACGAAAGAAATGCAACCTCGATGGAAACGTGCTGTTAGCGCTGTGAATGGTGTGCTGGGAGAGGCCGTCGGACAAATGTATACCGAGAAATATTTCCCTGCTGCGGCTAAAGAGCGTATGATTAAGTTGGTTGGAAACTTGCAGAAAGCTTTAGGCGAACGGATTCAAGGATTAGAATGGATGAGTGAAGAGACGAAAGCGAAAGCTTTGGAAAAATTGGCCGCCTTCCATGTAAAAGTGGGTTATCCTGATAAATGGAGAGATTATTCCAATCTGGAAATAAAGAATGATTCTTACTGGGCGAATATTATTCGTTCCAATCATTTCGATCATGATAAAATGATTGCCAAGGCAGGTAAACCGGTCGATAAGGACGAATGGTTGATGACCCCGCAAACTGTAAATGCTTATTATAATCCGACGACGAACGAAATTTGTTTCCCGGCAGCTATTCTTCAATACCCGTTCTTTGACATGAATGCGGATGATGCTTGTAATTATGGTGCTATTGGAGTTGTTATCGGTCATGAAATGACTCATGGTTTTGATGATCAAGGGCGTCAATATGATAAGGATGGAAACTTGAAAGACTGGTGGACTCCGGAGGATGCCAAGAACTTCAAGGAAAGAGCCCAAGTGTTAGTAGACTATTTTGGAAATATAGAGGTGTTACCGGGCTTGAAAGCGAATGGAGAACTGACGTTAGGTGAGAATATCGCTGACCATGGTGGTTTACAAGTGTCATTCCTAGCATTACAGAAAGCGATGGCTGAAAAACCGCTTGGAAAAGACGAGCATGGTTTCACCCCGGAACAACGTTTCTTCTTGTCATACGCCAATGTTTGGGCAGAAAACACCCGTGATGAACAAATCCGTTTGCAAACGAAATCCGATCCTCACTCTTTGGGACGGTGGCGTGTGAATGCAGCACTTCCTCACATCAGTATGTGGTATGATGCGTTTGGCGTGAAAGAGGGAGATGCATTGTATTTGCCGGTTGAGAAAAGAGCTTCTATTTGGTAATAGGTTAGTTTTTATGATATTGATTCCCCGGGTTGGCCATGCTGATCCGGGGAATGTTTTATAGGGGCATCTCGCCTGTATTACTGTATACTTGCGTCGGTGTCTCGTTAGTAGGTTAACGATAGGTTAACGAAAGGTCAACGATAGGTTAACGGTGTGGACTATCAATTTATGGGCGATATTTTCTTCATACATCATGTATATATACAGGAGACACCAAGGAGAGTACGGCGAGATTACTAAGCGTGTCTAAAGAAGGTATAAATCGGGAAGGGGCTAGGAACTAGGATTGTTACCTGCATAGATTTGTTTTTAACCAAAAAATAATTTATATTTGCTTGATACTAAAATTAAAAGGGTTATGGACATAGTTAAGCGAGATCAGTTTATTGCTCTTTGGAAGAAATATTTCAATGATGCGGAACTTCCTGTTGCATTTTATTATTCAAAGGAAAATAATAACGCCACGATCGTGAAGAAGGCGATGGGGCATACTTGTATCATAGCCCAGCTTGGGCGAGTTCGTAAAGGTGAATCGCTTTGTTTCTTACCGGATTCTGTGGGATGTGGCGGAGGAAAGTTTTACCTGGGATTCAGTAAAAGTATGAGGGAGGGATTCGAATATTTCCTGTCTCACGGGGAAAACACGCCTCACTGCGAGCGCTATAAACGGACTCCGGAACAGGTGAATGCTTTTTTGAAAACGATCCATGAACTTCCGAGAAAAGGCGATTGCCTGGTGTTTAAACGTTGGGATCACTTGACGGAGCAGGACGAGCCGGAGGCTGTGTTTTTCTTTGCCCCGGCGGATGTTATCTCGGGGCTTTTCACCTTAGCCGGTTTTGACAGTTCGAAACAGGAGGCGGTGATCTCTCCTTTCGGGGCCGGCTGTACCTCTATTATTTACTATCCTTACCGGGAACAAATAGAGGGTACGAAAAGAGCGGTGCTTGGGATGTTCGACCCGTCGGCAAGGTTATGTACGGGTAATAATCTATTGTCTTTTGCCGTGCCGATCTCGAAATTCATGGAGATGATTGACCAGATGGAGGAGAGTTTCCTGATCACGAATACGTGGAAGATGATGCAAAAACGGATGTGATGGACGTGAAACGGGGAGCCCGGTTATGCGTCTCGTTTTACGAGATGTTTGCGGCTTCCGCTCTTGCCGTGTCCTTTGCCTGCGGGCTGATTATGTTCATTTACCGGATGAAATCACCGGCCGTGGTGGCGGTGATCGTTGTGGCTACCTTTTGGTTCAAGGTAGCCACGATGGTATTCATTCGGTTTACTACAAAACGGAAATCAGGACGTTTTTTCTATTATTACAAGAACGTGGGGATGTCGATCCGATGGGTTTGGGGTATGGCTTTGGTGTTTGATTTCCTGACGTACGTGATCTGTATGTTAATCGCTTATCAATTGTAATTATGCATACGCTTGATGTAAGTAATCTCCACCTGGAATACGGGTTTAAGCGTGTCCTGTGGGATGCTTGCCTGCACTGTGAAACGGGGCAGGTTGTCGGTATCCTTGGCCGGAACGGGGGTGGGAAAAGTTGTCTGATGCAAGTTATTTACGGGGAGTTGAGGTTGAAGGATCAATATGTGGCTATCGACGGAAGGGGCTTGTTGACAAGAGAAAGGCGCCCGGAGGATATACGTTATCTTTTGCAACAGAGTTTCGTGCTACCGGGTTTGTCCGTGAAACAGGTGTTTGATGATTTCGGGGTGGCGTTCGAGAGTTTCGTGGAGGACTTTCCCGATTTTGTAGGGACAGCCCGAAAGCGGATGAAGACTTTTTCCACGGGGGAGCGAAGGATGATTGAGGTGTACGCGGTTCTGGCCTCGGATTCGAAATTTTGTTTGTTGGATGAGCCGTTCTCTTTTATGATGCCCCTGCACGTGCAGAAAATGAAAGAGGTGATCCGGCGGGAAAAGAAACGGAAAGGGATTGTAATTACCGATCACTATTTCGAGGACGTGATAGATATTAGTGACGAGTTATTTATGTTGAGAAGTGGTAAGACCTGGCGGGTCAATGGACGTGAGGATCTCGAATTGTTAGGATATATAAGGAATGCAGATGGAATTCAAGATAGATGAACAGACGTTGAACGATCTGGAGTTGTTCAATCAGGCTTTGGATGGGAAAAGTATTTTCTCTTGTTTCAATACCGCTTGCTCTGACGGGGGTAAGGCTTGTATGAGAAAGATGTTAGAAAGGCCGTTGACAGAGGTCAATAAAATCCGGGGTCGAGTAGAAGCAATTCGCTATCTGGGGCAATTGCCATTCTTTTTGGATATTCATCGGGAAGAATTGAGTTTTATCGAGGTTTACCTGCAACAGGAGGATGTGCCTCAACGCAATATGTATCATTTAACGAGTCGGGCGGTGAAAGGATGGTTGAAACCGGATAATGATTGTTATCTGCGCCAACGTGCAGTCCCGTATCTTGGGCGGCTTATCCGTGAGTTGGGGACTTTTATGGACGAGTTGCCAGCGGGGAGAGTGCCGGAGATGGTAAGGGATATGCAACAGAGGGTGAAAGAAACGCTTGCCCGTGAAGGGATGCAATACTTGGTGAATCAGAAAAAAGATTCTTTTTGGACACGAGAAAGCCTGGATCTTTATTTTCGGGGGAAAGAACTTGATGGGGTTCGTGTTGTGCTGGATACCTTGTATATGCTGGATGCTTTACGATCGTTGGGGATTATGACTAAAGGGGAGGAGTTGACGTTTCCGATTTTCACGGAAAGTGGGAGAACGGTGAGGATCGAGGGATTGTATCACTTGTTTTTGAAAAATCCGGTGAAGAATGATGTTTTGCTTGACGAACGGCAGCATCTATGTTTCCTGACAGGGCCGAACATGGCGGGAAAATCAACTTGCATGAAGGCTTTCGGGGTGGCGGTTTATCTGGCTCATTGCGGCTTTCCCGTACCGGCAGATCGGATGGAATTGTCCGTGTTTAAAGGGTTATTTACCACGATTAATTTGTCGGATAATCTGTCATTGGGATACAGTCATTATTATAATGAGGTTGCCCGGGTAAAATATATCGTGGAACAGGTGCGGGATTTACAGGAAGTGGTGGTGGTTTTTGATGAACTATTCCGGGGAACTAACGTGAAGGATGCGTATGATGCCTCTTGTGCGGTAATTGGTGGATTGGCCCGGTTGGAATATGGGGTGTTTATGATTTCCACGCATATTGTCGAGGTGGCGGAATTTTTGAAACCGTTTCCTTCGGTATGTTTCCGTTTCTTTGAAATAGACATGACAACGGGAGAACCCCGTTACACCTATCGCTTGCGGGAAGGAGTTTCCGACGAACGGATAGGGATGTATATTTTGAAGAAAGCGGGGGTGGTGGATTTGATAGAATCGTTATGAACAAGTGAATACAGAAAAAAATCATGAATTATTCTTTACTTGTTTGTTATCATTAGAATTATTTCTATTTTTGCGTTTGTAAAATGTTTCTTCGGGGCAGGGTGCAACTCCCTACCGGCGGTTATAGTCCGCGACTCCCTTTCGAGGGACTGATTCAGTGAAATTCTGAAACCGACGGTTAAAGTCCGGATGATAGAGGAAATATTTAGTTGTAATTGATGTTATATTAATACAATATAAATCTATGCCCCGAATGTGTATGCATTCGGGGCATTTTTGTTTAAAGGAGGTTTTGAACATGGTGAGACAGGAAGACATTGAATATATGCGACGGGCGATGGAGCTTGCCGAACGGGGAGTAGGATTCACGAATCCGAATCCGATGGTGGGAGCCGTGATCGTGAAGGGGGGAAAGGTGATCGGGGAAGGATGGCACGAGAGATGCGGAGAATGGCATGCGGAGAGGAACGCTTTCAAGAATTGTACGGTTCCTGCGGAAGGAGCCACGATGTACGTGACATTGGAACCTTGTTGCCATTATGGAAAGACCCCGCCTTGCACGGAGGCCATTATTGAACATGGGATTGCCCGGGTGGTGGTCGGGATGGAAGATCCGAACCCGTTGGTGGCAGGGAAAGGTATTGCCTTGTTACGAGAGGCTGGGATAGAGGTGGTTTGCGGGGTCGAGGAAGAGGCTTTGCGGGAACAGAATCGAGTATTTTTGAAATATATATCGACAAAGTTGCCTTGGGTGGCAATGAAGACCGCGATGACGTTGGACGGGAAGATCGCGACCCGGACGGGAGATTCGAAATGGATCACGGGAGCGGAAGCGCAAGCTTACGTGCATGAATTGCGGCATCGTTTTATGGCTATATTAGTGGGAATCGGGACGGCCGTGGCGGACGATCCTTTATTGAATTGCCGGATTGAGGGGCGTGGTGTCAGACAGCCGATACGAGTGGTGGTGGATAGTAATGCCCGTTTGTCTTTGGATAGCCAGCTCGTGAAAACGGCCGGAGAGTATCGTACCATCGTGGCTCATACCCGTTTTGCTCCGGAAGAGAGAGTGAAAGCTTTGCGAGAGACGGGTGTGGAGATGTTACTTTGCAAGGAGAAGGAAGGACTTGTGGATGTCAGGAACTTGTTGGAATTGTTGGGGCTGTCCGGAATTGATTCCATTTTGTTAGAAGGAGGAGGAAGTTTGAATTACACATTTTTGTCGGAGGGGCTTGCGGATGAATTGTATGCTTTTATTGCCCCGAAGATCGTGGGGGGAATGAATGCCAAGACTCCGGTAGAAGGTGCAGGGATGGAGAAAATGGCTGACGCTATTAACCTTGAATTGGAAAACGTACTGAACATCGGTCATGATGTCCTTTTAAAACTAAAAGTTAAAAACTAAAAGATAATAGATTTCGTGATTAAAAAAGTGAGGGCATTGAGAGAGGAAATCTAAAATCATAAATTGTAAATCTAAAATTAAGATGTTTACAGGTATAATCGAAGAAATAGGAACCATACGGGGTATCAAGCGGGGAAACCGGAGCGTGGTGCTGGAAGTGCAGGCAAAGAAGGTGTTGGAGGATTTGCACGTGGGGGATAGTATTGCCACGAACGGGGTTTGCCTGACCGTGATCTCTTTTGCTAACGGGAGTTTCTGTGCGGATGTGATGCCGGAGACGATGCAGCGTAGCAATTTAGGAGAGCTGCACGTTGGGGACCGGGTGAATCTGGAGAGGGCGTTGACGTTGAACGGGCGCTTGGGTGGACATATCGTGTCGGGTCATGTTGACGGGCTGGGGAAGATTGTTGGGAGAGAGAAAGACGAGAATGCCATTTGGATCATGATTTCAGCCCCGGCAGAGCTGTTGCGTTATATCGTGGATAAAGGTTCTATCACGATTGACGGGATAAGCCTAACGGTCGTGGCCGTGACGGATACGGGGTTTACGGTTTCTATTATTCCGCACACGCAGGATGAAACGACGTTAGTGAAGAAAAAGATTGGTGACGTGGTGAACCTTGAAAATGACGTGATTGCCAAATACGTGGAGAAGTTAATGCGTCCGACAGCCCCGGCAGAGCCGAAAGGCGGGTTGACGTTGGATTTCTTGTTAGCGAATGGATTTTAGAAAGTTAAAAGATAAAAACTAAAAGATAAAAGTTTAAGGAGATAAATTTAGGAGTATTGAGATATGGAAGAATTTAAATTTAGTACGATTGAAGAGGCTGTTGCAGATTTGAGAGCCGGAAAGATGATTATCGCCGTGGATGACCCGGATCGGGAGAACGAGGGGGATTTGATTTGTGCGGCCGAGTTTGCCACGTTGGAGAACGTGAACTTCATGGCTTCTTATGCTAAAGGATTGATTTGTATGCCGATGAGCAAGGCTTTGACCACGAAGTTGGGGTTGGAACAGATGGTTGCCACGAACACGGATAACCATTGCACGGCGTTCACGGTGTCAATCGATCACGTGGACACGACCACGGGTATTTCCGCGTTGGAGCGTTCCGTGACCGCGATGAAAGCGGTAGAGGATGATGCGAAACCGGAAGATTTCCGTCGTCCGGGACACATGTTCCCGTTGGAGGCAAAGAAGGGGGGCGTGCTGGAGCGTATGGGACACACGGAGGCCACGGTGGACTTGATGCGAATTGCCGGGTTGAAAGAGTGTGGCTTGTGTTGCGAGATTATGCGGGAGGATGGAACGATGATGCGTACACCGGAGTTGATGGAGTTTGCTAAAGCGCATGGAATGAAAATGATCACGGTGGCTGATTTGATCACCTATCGTCGGAAAACAGAGATATTGATCGAACGGGTAACCGAGGCTGATATGCCAACAAAATACGGGGACTTCAAGGCCTACGGGTATGTGAACAAGATTAACGGGGAACATCATATCGCTTTAGTGAAAGGTGACGTGACAGACGGGGAACCTGTATTGTGCCGGGTACATTCGGAGTGTTTGACGGGAGACGTGTTCGGTTCTTTGCGTTGTGATTGTGGAGACCAGCTGGCCGAGGCCATGCGTCGGATCGGAGAGAGAGGTCGGGGAGTATTGTTGTATATGCGTCAGGAAGGTCGGGGTATCGGTTTGATTAATAAATTGAAGGCTTATCACCTGCAAGACGAGGGAATGGATACCGTGGAGGCAAATATCGCTCTTGGGTTTAAGGCCGACTTGCGTGAATACGGTACCGGGGCAGAGATTTTGGCAGATCTGGGCGTGAAGAAAATGATCTTGATGACGAATAACCCGTTAAAAATTAATGGTTTGACCGGATACGGTATTGAAATCGTGGGACGTGAGCCGATTGAAATGACTTGTAACGAGAAGAACGAGTTTTATATGTACACGAAGTACAAGAAGATGGGACACATGATCCACGTGCGTCAACGGGAAGAGATCGAGAAATTGAAAGAAGGATTAGAAAACAAATAAATATAAAGACTATGAATTTACTGGAAGGGAAATTATTGGCAGAAGGCCAACGAATTGGTATCGTTGCAGGACGTTTTAACGAGTTTATCACGAGTAAATTGTTGGGTGGAGCGTTGGATGCTTTCAAACGTCATGGTGGAGATGAGGCAAATATTGACTTGGCTTGGGTTCCGGGTGCTTTTGAAATTCCGTTAGTGGCTAAGAAGATGGCCGAGACGAAAAAGTATGATGCCGTTGTTTGCTTGGGTGCCGTGATTCGTGGGGCAACTCCTCATTTCGATATGGTGGCTAACGAGGCAACCAAAGGGATTGCTAATGTCGGACTGCAAACGGGAACCCCGATTATCTTCGGTGTCCTGACTACCGACACGATCGAACAAGCTGTTGAAAGAGCCGGAACAAAAGCCGGAAATAAAGGTTTCGAGGCGGTAACTACGGCTATCGAAATGATTAATTTGTTGAAACAGATTTGATTTTTATAAATTGGAAAGGGACTGTCCCAAAGGTCATTTTCACTCAAAAAACTCCTCCGTCACTTCGTGCCACCTCCTCTATAAACAGAGGAAGAGCTGGTGACTCTTCCCGAAGACAGGGAGTATTTCAACTCTCCCTCTGTTTATAGAGGGAGTACGGCGAAGCCGGGAGGGAGTTTGAGAAATGACTTTGGGGACAGCCCCTTTTTAGTTTTTGGGCATTCGTATATCTAAGAGTTCTCTAATTTCATTGATGGTGTATGTTTTCACGTCACCATTTGGGGATTCTTCTATCCCACCTTCTATGGATGCCATGTTGTCTGGAGCATTAAACCATGGATCGTTGCTTGGACTTGGGTTTGCGGTATTTTCAAGCTCCAATGATTCTGTTTTTACCATTTCTGTTTTCTGCAAAGGATATGCAATAGTATGATATATGCATGATAATCATCTTGTATTGATGTAAAATCTATTTAACGTGGTTCTTTAAAGCTCATACATATAAAATTTGTTCTTGTTTATTGTTTTGTTTCAATAAATAAGTATTTTCGTACATCTATAATTGTTAATAGTTGAAGGTGGGTTGTATGGGAACATTAAACGAACAGGAGTTAAAGGAAATAGGGTGTCGTGTAAAGAGAGGTGATCATGAAGCTTTTCACACGCTTTATCGCTGTTACTTTGAACGTTATGTTCGTTATGCTGTTCGTTATACCTGCGATGTCGAGGAGGCTACGGATTTGGTACAGAATGCTTTTTTTTCGTTATGGGAGAATCTTTCCCAGTATGACGAGAACAAGAACATTTTTCTTTATCTGTTGATAATCGTGAAAAATAATTGTCTGAATTATTTGCGATCGATTAAAATTAAGGATAGTCATGGAGACAAAATTGTGGAGGCAATGTTGTTTTCGGGGGTAGATGATGAAGGAGTGGATGATGATATTCGGGCCCGATTGAAACAGGTATTACAGGAACTACCGGACAAGGGTAGATTCGTGTTGTTGGAGCATATCGTGGAAGGGAAAAAGGTGAAAGACATTGCCTTGGAGATGGATGTGGCGGAATCTACGGTAAAAACCCATTTGAAACGTTCGTTAAAGTATTTGAGAGAACATCTGTCATTTATTCTTTTTTCCGTGTGATGGTCCTCTTGGAGAAGTGTTCTTGAGATGCAGAACTTTTCTTTGAAAATATTTTAAAACATTGTCCCCCGTTTTGAATCTCCGTGTGTACTTGTGGTAAAATGAATCGAGTATGCGTGAAGATAATTTTATAGAATGGAGAATACTTGCCGGAAAACTTCGGGGAACTCTTTCAAGCAAGGAGGAACAGGAGTTTCAGGCTTGGTATGATGCGAGCATACGACATCGGAAATATTTCGAACGGCTGGGGAAGTTGTGGGATTCGGGGGAAGAGAGCGAGATCCGGGTGGATGTGGAGGCCATGATTCGTGACTTTGACAGACACGTGGAGAAGAGAAAGAGAATTTCGATCCGTCGTCGCTGGATACAAGTGGCAGCCGTGGTAATTCCTCTGATCGTACTGGGGACCGTTATTTATTGGAATCGAGGGATGAAACCGGTAGAACAGGTTGCTGTTAATACGTTGTTGATGCCGGGAGAGAGCCGGGCGAAATTGACTTTGTCCGACGGGCGGGTGGTATTGCTTGATAAGATGCAAAAGGATGAAACCATGATTGATGCGGGTAATTCTTTTATCCGGAGGGGTGAAGGACGGGTGACCTATGTCAAAGGAAGCGAGAAATCCCCGGATAAAGTGGAGTACAACACGATGGAAGTACCTCGGGGTGGCGAATACGTGCTGGAATTGAGTGATGGTACCCGGGTGTGGTTGAATTCTCAGACACGCCTGGTTTACCCGACTTGTTTCGTGGGTTCGGAGAGAGTGATTGAGCTTGATGGAGAAGCTTATTTCCAGGTCGCTCGTGACACGACCATGCCTTTTGTTGTCCGGGTAGGCAAGAATGCAGTACGGGTATATGGAACTTCATTTAACGTGAGTGCTTATCGGGAAGATGCCAATATGATAACAACGCTGGAAACCGGAAGCGTGGGACTTTGGGTTGGGGAGAAAGAATATCGTTTGGTCCCCGGGGATCAAGCTGACGTGACGGTTGCAACCGGAACTGTTGTTAAGTACAGGGTGAATGCGGATGCGTATTGTTCCTGGAGAAACGGAACATTTATTTTTGAGGAAGAACGATTGGAGAGCATATTGAATCGTTTGTCCAGATGGTATAACGTGGATATATTTTATCAGAACGAGTCTATCAAGGATTTGCATTTTACTGGGGATCTGGGGCGGTATGAAGATTTCATGGAGGTGCTGAAGTTAATCGGGTTAACCACGAATGTCGAATTTGTCGTAAATGGAAGGAATATTATCGTGAAATACAAATAAAAAAGAGACCGGTGAAGAAACTGCCATTTCTCTGCCGGTCAAAAATAATCATATTTAATTGAAACAAAGTTATGAAAAAAAACAATGTGTTGTATCCATTGCTTGGTCTGCGGGTACATTTAAATCGATGTTTGCCCATGAAATTGATGACCTTACTGGTTTTCGTCTTTTCTATACCCGCCTTTTCGGCCGCGTATAGTCAAGAAGGTAGTGTTAGTTTTTCTGCGGAAAATATGAGGGTGGAGGAGATAATTAAACACGTGCGGAGTATTTCGGGGTACAAGTTTTTGTTTAATCACGAGGAGTTGAGAACCGCGGGAACGAAGAGCGTGAAGTTTGCCAACACTCCGATTCGTGAGGTGATGAATGAGGTGTTGAGAGGGACGAATTTGACCTATCGCCTGGAGAAGGACGTGATTGTCATTTATCCGATAGTCGTCACGGCACGGGATTCCGTGCAAAAGAGCGTGACAGTAAAAGGGGTTGTCAAGGATGAAAAGGGGGCCACGTTACCGGGTGTCACTGTTTTACTGAAAGGGACCACGATCGGGGTAACAACTGACGAGGATGGAAAGTTTTCTTTAACGATACCGGAATCTCCGAATGCGGAATTTCTTTTCTCGTTCGTGGGGATGATCCCGCAAACCGTTCTTTACCGTAATATGCCGAAGGGTGATTGGACGGTGGTCATGAAAGAAGAGGTGATGGAGGTGGACGAGGTGGTCGTGACCGGATTATTGACCCGCAAGAAAAGCGGTTTCGCGGGAACGACAACCATGATCACGAAGCAGGAATTAGCCAAGGTGTCGACGGGGAATATTTTTACCACGATTTCGGCTATTGATGCGGGATTCAAGATTAACGAGAATAATCTGGACGGGTCTAACCCGAACGTGTTACCCGACTTTACTATCCGTGGTAAAGGGTCTTTTCAGAACGGGTCGACGACCCCTATTTTTATTTTGGACGGTTTTGAAGTGTCTGCCCAAAAAGTTTTCGACATGGATGTTAATCGTATCGAAAGTATTACCTTGTTGAAGGATGCCTCGGCCACGATTCTTTACGGTTCCCGGGCATCGAACGGGGTGATCGTAATCGAGACGACAGCTCCCCAGGCGGGGAAGTTACGAGTGACTTACGATTTCAAACCGACCATCGGGGTGGTAGACCTGACAGATTATGATTTGATGAATGCCCGGGAGAAATTGCAGTACGAGAAAGAGGCGGGGTTGTACGAGTATGAGGGAAGTGTCGGTTACGAGGAGAATAATCGTCGGGAGCAGGCGAAATTGGATGAGTCATATTACACGAAATATAAAAATATTGTAGAGGGAGTGAACACTTACTGGTTATCTCAACCGGTAGAGTCCTCGTTCTCTCATGCTCATTCCATATTCGTGGAAGGTGGGGCGGATAACGTGCGTTACGGTATCGATGCCTCGTACAATCAGAATAAGGGGGTGATGAAGGAATCCGGGCGTGATCGTTTGGGGTTGGGGTTTACCTTGATCTACCGGATAAAGGATAAGGTGACGATTCGGAATTATATGTCCTATGCTCACACGAAGGCTTATAATTCTCCTTATGGCAGTTTTTCCACGTATGCTGCGTTGAATCCCTACGAACGGATTTATGATGAAAACGGGGAGCTGATTGCCAAGTTGAGCGACGGGACGACGAATCCCCTATATGATGCTTTTTTGCCTAATCGCAATTTCACGAAGATGCAGGAGTTCACGGAACAATTGAGCGTGGACTGGTTTATCCGGGAGGGACTACGTTTGAAAGGACAAATCTCGATCGTGAAAGGTGAAACCAGTGGGGAGAACTATAAGTCTCCATTCTCCGCGGAGTTTTTGAATACCGTTTATAATTCAGAAAATCGAATGCAGGAATATCTTCCGATAGCAAAGCGTGGGTATTTGTCCATGACGGACGGGAGTAGCTTGGGGTATAACGGGAATATTACATTGAACTATAATACTCTGTTCGGGGAGAAACATATTCTTTACGCGGGTATCGGGTGTGAGGTGAAACAGGATGATAGTAATTCACATGGTTTCACGTTAACCGGATTCCCGGACGATCGCTATTCCGACCCGGCTTTTGCCATCCAGTTCAAGGAAAATTCAAGAGCTACCAGTGACGAGAGTAAATCCCGTTCCATCGGTTTCTTCGCTAACGGGAATTATATTTATGATGATCGTTATTTTGCGGATGTATCCGTGCGTATTGACGGCTCTTCCAAATTTGGAGTAGACAAACGTTTTGCACCTTTCTGGTCCGTGGGTGCCGGGTGGAACGTGCATAACGAGAAATTCTTTAAATCGACAAAGGTGAGTATGCTAAAACTGCGTTATTCATACGGTGTAACGGGTAACCAGGAGTTCTCGGCTTACCAGGCCCAGACGATGTTCCAGTTCAACACGGATCGTTTGTATAATTCTTCCGTTACGGCGGAGTTGATGGGGTACGGGAATCCGGATCTGGAATGGCAGAACCAGTACCAATCGAATTTCGGGTTGGATTTTGGTTATGCGAAAGACCGTATTCGTGTGCAGTTCAACTATTATTTGAAAAAGACACAGGGATTGTTGACTACGATCACCGTGGCTCCTTCTCTGGGTTTCCCCTCGGATAACTACACGGCAAATTTGGGAGAGATTCAGAATAAAGGGCTGGAGGTGAATCTGAATGCCGTGATTATCCGTGATATGGAAAAGGAATTGGAATGGTCGGTGATGTTTCAGGCTGCCAACAACAAAAATAAGATTAGAAAGATCTCCACTGCCTTGAAAACGGTGAACGATGAGAATAATAAAAATACTCAAGTTCCGGGAGCAGTTTACGAGGAAGGCGAATCGATGAGCGCGATTAAGGCTGTCCGTTCTCTAGGTATTGACCCGACAACCGGTAAGGAGTTGTTCGTGAAGAAAAACGGAGAACTGACTTACACGTGGGATGCGGAAGACAAAGTGATTTGCGGGGACACGGAGCCCAAGGTCTTCGGGAACTTCGGAACCAACCTGTATTGGAAGGGCTGGAATTTGAATATGGTATTTAAGTATAATTTCGGTGCGGATTATTATAATTCGACATTGGCTCAACGGGTTGAAGGTGCCGATCCCGCGAAGAATGCAGACCGTCGGGTGTTGAAGGATCGGTGGAAAGAACCGGGACAACATGCTCTCTACAAAAATATAAAGGATTACAAGACGACTTATATTTCCAGTCGTTTCGTGCAAAAGGATAACACGGTGCAGTTGTCGACGCTCTCTTTGTCTTACGAGGTGAACAAGGCGTGGATCAGTCGGTTTGGAATGAATACGTTGAGGTTGAGCTTTTACATGAACGACGTGTTCCGAGCTTCAACCGTGAAGAATGAACGAGGAATTGACTATCCTTTCCAACGTAGTTTCGTGTTCGGGTTAAATGTCAGTTTTTAATTTAAATGGATCAGGTTATGAAATTGAAATATGTAATTATCGTGTTGATCGCTCTGTTGTCGTTCTCGTCATGTAACGACTGGCTGGACGTGGTTCCGCAGGGACAAGTGCAGGGCGAAGATTTGCTTACGGACGAGAAGGGATATAATTCTGCCTTGGATGGTATTTATTATAAGTTGACTTCGGAGACACTTTACGGGATGGAATTATCGTTCGGGATGATGGACGTGTTGGCTCAATACTGGGATTTGTCCACGAAGACGAAGAATCCTTATTACAAACAATCGTTGTTTGACTACGAGGATGCAACTTCAAAAACTCGTTTCAAGGCAATTTGGTCCATGATGTACCAGGGGATCACGCAGGCCAATTACATTTTGGAATCTTTGGAAGGGAACCGGGACAAGATCAAGTATGCCGAATTGATAGAGGGAGAGGCGTATGCTTTGAGAGCTTTTATCCACATGGAACTGGCGTCTATGTATGGTCCGGTGATTCGCACGGAGGCCGATTTGGATAAGAAATGTATCGCTTACCGCACGGAGTATAACGTGAAGGCACAGGAATTTGAATCTATGCGTTCCGTGTTGACGAAAGCCAAGGAAGACTTGACAAAGGCAGAAGAATTGTTGAAAAATGATCCGATCGTTGAGAATAAACGTTACGGGAACGGAAATAGTTCTATGCTTGATTATCATGCCGTGTTGGAAAGAAGGGGTGACCGGATGAACCTGTATGCCGTGAAAGGATTGTTGATGCGAGTGGAACTGGCATTGATGAATAAAGTGGGGGCCCGGCAGTTGGCCGTGAACTTGATTGATGAGTGTAAATCCACCGAGTTATTCACCCTGACGGACAAGACGGATAAACTGTATGATATTAACATGGGCGAGGAGATGTTGTTGGGATTCTACAAGAATGACCTGTGGGAAGTGGCCCGAGATACTTTCGGAATGGAAAAAGGGAATGCCGAGGCAAATTTCTGTATTACTCCCAACCAGTATGATATATACCTGAATGAACTTTACGGGCGGGCCCCGGATGGTTCGGGTACGGATAATCGTTTGCGTGTTTGGTTCCAGAGGCCTTCTTCCGGTGCGGATTATTACAATTTCCAGAAACTTTACGAAACCTCGCATCCCGGCACGATATATTTGCCTTACTACCCGGAGGTGGCTATCTTGAAACTGTCTGAAGTGTACTATGTTGCCTGCGAAACATCGATTGGAGTGGATAACGGGAAAGCGTTGGAGTATCTGAACGAGGTAAGGGATTCCCGGAATCTGGCTAAATTGGCAGGTCCATACGGAAATGAGGAATTGATGGAATACTTGATGCGGGAGATGCGAAAAGATTTTATAGGGGAAGGTCGGATGTGGCCTATTTACAAGAGGCTGTACCGGGATTTTTACGTGCGTCAAGGGGTAATTATTGCCCCGACGGAGGACAAGTACGTGTTCCCTATCCCGGATGAAGAATACGAGTATTCCCCCAACACGAACCCCAAAGGAGACAAGTAACCTAATAAGCGAGTTATACTATGAAAAAGATAATATTATATATGATCATGGCTATTGCCGGCATGATAGCCGTGTCCTGTGATAAGGCGATAGATGAGTTTGATAACTCAACGAATTATATTTATTTCGATATGCCATTCGTTCTGGATCAATACGGGAGAAAGACAACTGTCCGGGAGGATAGCTTGATGTATTCTTTTGCTATGGACGATCTGTCGGTGACGGAATACACGTTTAAAATTCCGGTAAATTCTGTTGGTCTGGTGACCGATCAGGACCGGGGTTTTAAAGTGGTTGTTGAATCGGGAACCGCTACTGGAAATGATTGGGATGAAACGTCTTTATCCAAAGGGATGATCCCGGCAGGTGAATTGATTGATACTTTGCGGGTGACCGTGAAACGTACCGATGTCTTGAAAAAAGAGTGGAGAACAATCACCTTTCGTTTGGAACAGAATGAACATTTTGCATTGGGAGCCGCGGAGTTGTTGAAGGCTAAAATATCCTTCACCGATATTTTGCAACCCCCAACTTGGTGGGCTACCTGGGAAAGATATTTTGGTGAATTTTCTCGTGAGAAGTATGCCAAGTGGCAGGAGATCTATTATTTGGGAGCCGATCCCAATTTGGAGAAATACGGTCCGGATACCGGTAAACAGTTATACTGGGGACAAATGCCTTATTACACGATGTCCAGTTGGTACCCTTCAACATTTATGTTTATTCGTAAGTTGAAGCAGTATTTTATTGATAACGAGGTGTACCCGGACGGGGATACTTCCAAACCCAGAATCACTCTTCCTTAATCCTTAAACCTGTTTATTATGAAAAAGAATATAACGATATATCTACTTTTGCTGGCAGCGATATTTTTCGCTTGTTCGGAAGATAAAGGAAATTACGATTATGCCCCTGCCAATAATTTGAAAATTAAAGGTATTCCCACGGATACCGCCGTGCAGAGTTACGAGGTATTGAAGTTGGTGCCGGAATTTGAGCGTTCCCTGCTCCCGTCGGAAGAGGGACTCGTGTACAGTTGGACGATCGAGGGAGAGGAAGTTGCCACGACCCGAGATTTGGAATATACGATTCCCGGTAGTTTGAACGTGGGTAAACATGATTGTCGTTACATTGTCACGGATTCGAAGAATGACATGAAATATTTCTACTCTTTTAATATTTCCGTGACGTCGCCTTTCTCCTGGGGATATTATTTCTTGTGCGAGGGGGCGAACAAGGAATCAATTTTGTCCTATTTTTCTGCCAAAGAAGGTACGACGGATTGTATTCACGTGGATAATATCGGGGGATATTCCCTAGGGAGCGAGCCGAAGGCGATCATCGAACAATTCGGTAATATCTCTTCTTTAGGGGATTATTATTACACGTTTTACGTGATCTCCGCCAAGGGGGAGACTCCCACGATTATCACGGATAACGGGGCTTTCATGCCTACCGGGTTGATCACGAATTCCAGTTTTATGTTCGAGGGAGATTCCTATAACCCGACAGATGGCGTGATGATGGCCACGGGTACTCCTTATTTTATCTCGAACGAGAAGATTTATTCCTATAATTCGGGGCTGTTATATCGTCCGGCACAACATGACAAGGAGTATAAGTGGAGTCATCCGGCCTCTTATTATGGCTACGTGTTTGTTTTTGACGAACTGAGCAAGAAGTATTATGTACTGAAGAAGCAGATTAACGATCCGGAGCAGGGCTTGGTGTCAGATAGCTACGCGCTGGATCGGGTTATCGAGATCAAGGAGCAACCGAGTTACGAGGGACAGACTCTTATTACACAATCCGTGGGGATGGATGCCGATGCTCATGTCCTGTCGTTGGCTTTGGCTGAATCTGGAAAAATTAATCTGGTTTCACTGCAATATATTGATTTCAGGGCAGCAAAAGATGAAGACCCTGAAATCAAGGAACAGGGTATATTGAAAACTTCCGAATCTCTCTCTTTGGCGGGGGCGGATGCTAATACACGGGGTATTTTGGTCGGACAGGACTGGTATTTCGTGGTAGGTAACAAAGTGTACACTTCTCCGGTTTTGAAACCGCAACTGGCAGATTTGACAACCTTGCCGGATGACTTGGGGGTACCGGTTGCCGTGGCCGTGTCGTCAAAAGAGACGCATTTGATCATCGCTACTTATGATGCCGGCAGCAGTCACGAGAATAAAGGATCGTTCGCTCTTGTAGATCTTACGACGAAAGAAGTTAAAGTGCATCGTAACGTGATGGGAAAATGTGTGGTGGCAAAAGGATATGATGCGAACCCGTGGTTCTAGTGTAGGTTTTTATAGATGAGAGAAGGTTGTCCGTTATCGGGCAACCTTTTTTCGTGTGTTGCATTTTTGTCCCTTTTCTATGGGCATTCTAACGGATGAATATCCCAGTTCTCTGTTGGTTGGCAGACTGTTAGGCGACAGTTAGGCGCTATCGCCCGATTGTCGCCCGATTATCGCCCGCATATAGCCGCCATTTTAACAGGATATAAGTAAAAATAACATTGTCGGGACTCGGATAATGGAAAGCAATCGGGTGGCAACAGGGGAGCAACGATAAATTTTCGTGGCTACGTTGCCATAGGAATTTCCATAGATTAGGGTATATAGTTACATTTTTGATGAATTTATTCTCATGTTGCTGTTTGCTTTGTTTAAAAATGTTGTATATTTGTGACGCATATCATATTCGAGGGAGCAGTAAACCTGCTTCAATTTCAGTGGCAGGCATTTTTTTGTTTGCTGCTGTTGCCGATATTCGGTTCCGTACCCCCGTGGGGAGCATTAATGTGTCCCCAGCTTCCTCGAAGTGATATGCAACGGGTCAGGCGGGACCGTTCTTTTTGGAATACCCGTCTAAATTAATACATATTATTATGGAAGAAGATGTAAACCGTGTGTCTGCGGTAGACATGGAAGTACCCGGGCGGGTAGCCAATCAGTTATCAATTGAGGAGAAACAAAAATTGATGGAGTATTATTCGAAACAACTCGAAATGATGTATCCGATTGCGTCACCGGGAATGACGGATAAAGCGGGGCTTGTGACTCTCCAGAAAAGAAACACGAGATTGATTGAAATGTTGACATTATTCGATCGTTCGTGGGCAGATGAAATTTCGGTGATTCAAAAAGCTGTTCTGCAATATTTGTCTACCGAGGGTATTTCTAAAAAGGAGCGGTTACGGATTGTAGAAGTATGGGGTGATTGGACTACTTTTTTGTTAGATAATTCTCGCTTTCGGGTGTTGCTTGGTCGATTTTTACAATATCATCAGCGTCAAGCGTGTGAATTGAATGAGTTATTGAAAACGGAGAATACGTCGTTGAACGCGGATGGGCAAACAATTAATAGTCAGGGTTATGGGGAATAGTAATTTTATCCCAGCATCGAATGTGTCGGAAAGATTTACAGATGATGAATGTCTTTCCGATTCCTTAACCGAGAATCGTTTTTACCGACAAATGGTCGAGGATCTTAAAAAATGTAACGTGGATTTGGTTTCTGAAGATCCGTTGGAAACGATCTATAATTGTATTTGCCATCTCAATAATCTTTTCCGGGTACTTCGTCGTCCATGGAGTATCGAGTGTGGAAAAATACAAAAAGCTTGTGCCTATTATGTCGCTAACGCTAAACAGTCAAAGCAAGAGAATGAGGCTGTTATTGATGCGTCAAATGGCTTTATATCTTCGATCTGTTATTTCACGGAATGGTATGATTTTATCTGTCAGATGCAACAATTCCTTTGTCATCAGGAAAAAGAACTGAAGTGGATGTTTAAGCAACAGAAGCAAAAAGTTGTCAGTAATGATAAACCTGTCATGGAAGCCACGACTTATTGTATGACCGTGGGGAATAGTGAAATCTATGGTGTGACGTACGAGCAACTCGAAGAACTTTACAAGACGGTCGGTTTATTCATCAAGCGAGAAAAAGCTCCTTTTGATTGTAATATTAAAGGGTATAACAGATATCCGATTAGTATTGATAAGAGTATAAATTTTGATGCACGTAAGGAAGTGTTTTTTGTTGAATATGGTCTTGACACGTTTGAATCCAGTTTGAATTGTATGTCGGCAGATCAATTGAAAAGGGTGGCGGATATTATTTATGAATTCTTGAAAATGTATGGAGAAAATGGAGATCGGAAGGTTTGTTGGGATGTTGCGGATTATTCTCCTGTTGTGTCTGGTCGGGAAATTTATTTTAGAGTGAATGAAGATTCCCGAGCTTCACATTTCATGACACCACCTTATGTTCGAAAGCGTATTGATAAGGTGGAAGATTGGGGAGTAGAGATCAGTTACGATATTAATGTGAACGAATTGGAATCTGTAAATTTGTCTTTTGAGGAATTCATATCGTTTTATCGACAATTGGGGAGTTTTTTGAATTAGTGAGTCTATAAAACGAGGGAGTGATTATATTTAATCACTCCCTCGTTAATGTTATTTGTAGTACTTTATTTCTTTTTCGGCATTTGTTTCATCCGTTGTTCCTGCATCCGTTGCATTTCTTCCAATTTCTGTTGGAATTTGGATTTCTTCACGGGTTTTGTTTTGGCGAGTTCTATTTGTTTCAATAATTTCTCGTCGTTTACGAATTTCCGGATAGCCCAAGTCTGAACAATCGTGATCAACGTGGCGATGAAGTAGTAGTAACTCAAACCGGATGAATAGCTGTTGAAGATGAACAGGAACATGATTGGCATGATGTACATCATCGTCTGCATTCCTTTCATCTGGTCATTCTGCGGTTGGTTCTTGCTATTGTACCACATGTACAAGATATTCGTGATTGTCATTAACAAACAGAACAGGCTGACATGGTTTCCGTAGAACGGAATGGTGAAGGGCAGCGTGGCGATGGAATCGTATGATGCCAAGTCTGTGGCCCATAAGAAACTCTTCTGGCGCAATTCGATGGCTCCGGGGAAGAAGTAGAAGAGGGCGATCAAGATCGGCATCTGCAAAAGCATTGGTAAACATCCTCCCATGGGGTTCACTCCTGCCTTTTTGTACAATTTCATGACGGCTTGCTGGCGTTCCATGGCCTTATCGGCAGGGATTTTCTTGTTGATCTCGTCAATTTGCGGTTTCAAAACTCGCATCTTGGCCTGTGACATATACGATTTATAAGTCAGCGGGAAAAGAACAAGTTTAATGATCAGGGTCAACAGTAAAATGATAAGACCGTAGTTCAAGGTCACGTGCGATTCCAGGAAGTTGAAGATTGGAATTACGACGTAACGGTTAAACCAAGCGATCCATTTCCAACCCAAGTTAATCAACTGGGGAAGTTCAATATCTTTGCCGTATTCTCTCAAGACCGGATAGGAGTTCGGACCGAAAAAGAAACGCATATCGTATTTTTCAATGGCTTTCCCGGAGTAAGGTAATGAAATTTCAGCATCTGCCGTTTTCAAAAAGCCCGGGTTCGTGTTGTTGGCCGTGGAGACCAACACGTTCGGGAATGACTCTTTTGCGATAAGTACGGAGGAGAAGAATTGTTGTTTGTAAGCCACCCATTTCACGCTCGTCGGCAAGTCTACTTTCTCGTCTCCGGTCAGGGAAAGATGTTCTACATCATTATTTGAGAAGTTGTAGTACACCCCGGTATAACGGCTTTCAAAGTCTCTACTTTTTTCAAGTTGAGGCATATCCACTCCCCAGTATAGCGTGAGGAAGTTGGTGTTCGAGGCAATAACGTCATTCAGATTGTACGTGTTGATGTTGAAATCAACCATGTAAGAATCCGGGGCTAATTTGTACTCGAATTCGAGGTATTTATTTTCATCCACGTAAGCCCGCATCGTGAGAACTTGTTCGGCCCCTTCGGCATTGAGTTCTTTTTGATTCGTGTTTGGAACGAAAACCAGATCTGCCGTGTTGATTTGCTTGTTCCGGGCGTAGAAGTTCAGGCCCATGGAACTCTTGTGGTCTTTCCACAGAATCAACGGGAGAGAGTCGTGTGTGCGGTATCCTTTTAGATCAACATAGTCAATGCATCCCCCTTTGGTGTTGATGTGTAATTTGATTTTGTTATTTTCCAGGGTGTATTGTTCAACCGGCAGAGAATCTTGTTTGAAGATAGCCTCTGTTCCGGCTTGCAGTGCCTCTGTATTTTGTTGTTGTGCTGCAAAATCTGCCTGACGTTCTTTCTCCAATGCAGCGGCCCGTTGGGCTTCAACCCGTGCAATGGAGTCCCGGACATGCATGGCTTTCAGTTCCTCTTTGGAAGGACTCATGAAATAAGAGTAGCCGATTAGTATGAGCGCGATGACTACTAAACCGGTTATTGTATTTCTATCCATATTTTAATTTTAGGTTTTTAATTTTTAACTGTTATCTTTTAGTTTTTATCTTTTAACTTTTATGATAGACAGGCTTTCACAAACGCCACGAATAGAGGATGCGGGTTTGTTACCGTACTCTTGTACTCGGGGTGGAACTGTGTACCCACGAACCATTTATGGGTCGGGATTTCCACGATCTCAGTTAATCCCGTGTCCGGATTAACTCCTGTCGTGATCATACCGGCCTGTTCGAATTGTTCGGTGTATTTGCCGTTGAATTCATAACGATGGCGGTGTCTTTCCTCAATATCTTTTGTTCCGTAGGCTTCAATAGCTTTAGACCCTTCTTTCAACACACATTTGTATGCTCCCAGACGCATGGTTCCCCCTTTGTCTGTAACTTCTTTCTGAGACTCCATCAAGTCGATGACCGGGTATTTGGTTTTCGGGGCCATTTCCGTGGAATCGGCTCCGTCCAAGTGAAGAACGTTACGAGCGTATTCGATAACGGCCATTTGCATTCCTAGGCATATTCCCAGGAAAGGGATATTGTTGGTACGGGCATATTCGATGGCAAGAAGTTTTCCTTCAATTCCTCGTTGTCCGAATCCGGGAGCCACGAGAATTCCGTCAACATCTTTGAATATGTCACACACGTTTTCCACGTTGATGTCGTGCGCGCTGTGTACCCATTTAATATTTACCTTACAATCGTTAGCCGCTCCGGCGTGGATAAATGATTCCACGATAGATTTATAGGCATCGTGTAACTCCACGTATTTCCCGACGAGGGCGATGGTGACTTTGCGATTATAGTTTTTGAATTTGTACAAGAAACGTTCCCATGATTCCAAGTCCGGTTCGTGTTTTAAAGGTAATCCAAGCTGGGAAAGAACGATTTCATCCAGTTTTTCTTCCCGCATTTTGATCGGTACCTTGTAAATCGTGTCAACGTCTATGGATTGGATAACGGCTTTCGGGTCAACATTACAGAAAAGAGCAACTTTTCTTCTCAGATCAGAACCCAGTTCATGTTCGGTGCGCAACACGATGATGTCCGGCTGTACCCCGTTTTCGAGAAGGGCTTTAACCGAGTGTTGCGTGGGTTTGGTTTTCAACTCGCCTGAGGCACTCAGGTAGGGAACCAAAGTCAAATGGATGAACACGGATTTTTCGCCCAGCTCCCAGCGTAACTGGCGAACGGCCTCGATGAACGGTAAGGATTCTATGTCACCTACCGTACCCCCGATTTCCGTGATTACCACGTCGTAATCCCCTTTTGCCCCGAGGAGTTTTATATTTCGTTTGATTTCATCCGTGATATGCGGGATGATTTGTACTGTTTTACCTAGATAATCACCGCGACGTTCTTTCGTGATCACGTTTTGATAGATACGTCCAGTCGTGATGTTGTTCGCCTGGGACGTCGGGATATTCGTGAACCTTTCATAGTGTCCCAAGTCCAGATCGGTTTCTGCCCCGTCATTGGTCACGTAACATTCGCCGTGTTCATAAGGATTCAAGGTTCCGGGATCGACATTGATATACGGGTCCAATTTCTGGTTTGCAACTTTATAACCTCTTGATTGAAGCAGTTTTGCTAATGAGGAAGCAATAATTCCTTTTCCTAAAGAAGAAGCAACTCCACCCGTAACGAAAACATATTTTGTTGACACGATATAAATATTTTATAGTTATTTCTATATTATACATCCAACGGTTTGAAAATACTTGAACTTTTTGTTATTCAATGAATAACAATCAAATGGAACAAGTATGTTGAAACTTAACGACAAAAGTAAGAAAAAATATCATACAAACATAAAAAGAGGCACTTTTGAAATGCCTCTTTTTGTGTTTGATGGTCTCAACTTAAATCATGCCATCGATGAGTCTCAGTTTTTCTTGCATCAATGCCAGTTTGTGGCGAGCGCTCTCGATCTTGTTGGAAAATTCTTTGACCAGACTCTCGGAATTGCTTGATTTGGAGAAGAATCCAATATTGTTTTCCCAAGCGTGAAGGTCTGTTTCCAGTTGCTTGATCTTGTTGACTAATTTTTCTCTTTCTTGAATGATCTTGCTGTCCTTGTCATCACTGTTGTCGAACGTGTTGATTTTGGACTTGAATCGTTCGATGTTTTTCTCGAATTCGTCGATGTCAAGCTGATCAAAGTGATCGTTGATTAGTTTACGGAATTCGTTTTGAACGGTTTCTTTTTCTTTGATCGGAACAAATCCGATTTCAGCCCAGCGAGTTTGGAAGGCTTTCAATGCCTCGATGTCATCATCGTTATTACCGGTCAATTTGAAATTGCGTACTTCTTCGATCAGTTCTCGTTTCAGTTCAAGATTCTTTTCCTGATCGGAAGAGACATGTTTGAATTGAGCTGATTTTCGATCAAAGAAATGGTCACAAGCAGACCGGAAACGGTTCCATATCTTGTTGGATACTTTTTTGGATACGGGGCCGATTGTTTTCCATTCTTTTTGGTACTCGATGATTTTCTTCGTGGTCGTAGCCCAATCCGTGCTATCCTTTAACGCCTCGACTTTCTCGCAAAGTTCTATTTTCTTGGTCAGGTTTTTATTCTGCAAGGTCTGTATTTCCTGGAAGTATTGACGTTTTCTCTCGAAGAAAGCATCGCAAGCAGCCCGGTAACGTTTATACAGGCGATTGCGTTCCTTGATCGGAATTGTCCCGGCATGTTTCCATTCGGTTTGCAGGGCAAGAACGGTATCCGTGGCCACGTTCCATTCGGAGAGTTTTTCGAAGGAAACAGATGCGTAATTTTCCAGTTTCACGCAAATCTCTTCTTTGATTTTCAAGTTGTTGTCCTGTTCTTCCCGGAGGTTGTCAAAGAAACGGTGGTAAGCGCTGTTGATCTTGTCCGTCACTTCTTTGAATCGGTTCCAGGTTTCTTCTTGAACTTCTTTGGCAACCGGTCCGATCTCTTTCCATTGCGAATGGAGTGATTGCAGTTGTCGAAAGGCATTCCCGATGTTATTGTCTTCGAGTAAAGCGTTGGCTTGTTCAATCAAGGCATTCTTGGCATCGAGGTTTTTTTTCAGATCAAGATCCCGCAACTCCTTGTTAATTTTGATATAATTGAAGAAGTTCTCCACGTGATGGTGATATGTTTCCAGCAAATCACTTGCTTGAGCTTGCGGAACCATACCCGTGTTTCTCCATCTGTCTTGCAAATTTCTGAAATCTTGGTATGTTTTGTTCAGTGATTCCTCGTGTTGAATCAGATCTTTTAACTCCTCGATAATCTGGAGTTTTTCTTTCAAGTTCTGTTCTTTCTCTCCTTCCAGTTTTTTGTAATATTCCGATTTTTTCTCCCGGTAAGTTCTGTACACGCTATAAAAGCGTTCTTTAGAATTGTCCTGATAGTCGAATGCCTCAGCCGGACTCCCGTCTTTGGTAAAATCGGCTAATGCTTTATCGTATTCTTTTTGGTACTGGGCCTCGAAAACTTGGGGTAGGGAATCCAGCACCTTCAGGCGTTGCACGGGGAAATCGTCGATTAAAGACTTCATGTGAGAAATAATCTCGTCCGTGTTAAAACTGGAGAAATCCCATGCCGGAACTTCCTTTTCGGGGGCTTTCTCTATCGGTGTAGGTTGACCCTGAACTGAAACCTCTTCTTGTGTTTCATCATTTAAAGTATCCGGAGAAATTGGCTCGTTGTTATTCAACTCTTCGGCTTGTTGTAAGTTTTCTTGCTCCATAACTGTTCGTATTTTTACGCATTCAACTCACGAAATTAATGATTAATTCTGATAATGCCAATTTATAATGAGTAAAAAAAGCGAGAGGAAGTTCTTTTTGGATTTCAATTGTAAAGCACGTATCTTTGACATTTATAATTGATGCTTATGTTTTCGTATATTCTGTATGGTTTTGTATGGTTGATTAGTTTTCTTCCGTTCCGGGTCCTTTATCTGGTGGCGGATTTGAACTATTTGTTGCTTTACTACGTGATTCATTATCGGCGTAAGGTTGTGAGGACGAATTTATGTAATTCTTTCCCGGAGAAAAGCTTGCGGGAGATCAAGGCGATTGAACGGAAATATTACAAGCATTTGGCTGATTTGTCTATCGAATTATATAAACTGTGGCACATGTCCGAGGGCTCGATCCGGAAACGTTGTGTGTTTAAAAACACGGAGTTACCGCAGTCGTATTTTGACGAGGGAAAGAGCGTGATCGGGGTGTTAGGGCATTATGGTAACTGGGAGTGGATGTCTTCATACAGTTTGTGGGAATCGGGGGCGGATTTCTTGGCCTTGTATAAACCGATTCGTGATAAAGTGACGGATCGCATGATGAAACAAATCCGTTCAAGGTTCGGGGCGGTACTCGTGGCAAAGGATGACACGTTAAGGGTTATCGCTCGTTACCGTTCGGAGAGTCGTTTGTTTCTGGCTGGTTTTATCGGTGACCAGACTCCTAACGGGCGTAATTTGAATTTCTGGACGCGCTTTTTAAATCAAGATACCCCGGTTTTACTCGGCACGGAGCGGATTGCCCGGAAGTATAATATTCCGGTGGTTTCGGTGCGTATGCGTAAGGTGAAACGTGGGTATTACGAGGTCGAGTTCGTGGATGTGTGTGCCAACCCGTCCGAGTTACCCCAAGGGAAGTTGACGGAAATGCATACTCGATTGTTGGAATCTTTTATACAAGAAGAGCCAGAGTTTTGGTTGTGGTCGCATAAAAGATGGAAACATAAGAGAGTTGAAAACTAAAAGCTAAAAGTTAAAAACTAAAGGAAATTTAAAGTAGGGAATCAAAAAGCGTTGTCCTTGTGCGATGGAAATCTAAAATCATAAATCTAAAATTAGAATGGCGAAACGGGTGGCTGTTATTATATTGAATTGGAACGGGGAGGAGTTATTACGGGAGTTTTTACCTTCGGTCGTGAAGAACACGAATTCTGATTTGGGGCGTGTCGTCGTGGTGGATAACCATTCGACGGATGGTTCCTGGATATGTCTGGAACAAGAGTTTCCGGACGTGGAACGGGTGCTGTTCGAGGATAATTTCGGATTCGCCGGGGGATATAACCGGGCAATCGAGATGATCGAGGCGGAATACGTGGTTCTTTTAAATAGTGACGTGGAGGTCGCTCCCGGTTGGTTGGAACCGTTGGTCGCCGTGTTGGACCGGGACGAGAGGGTGGCGGCCGTGCAGCCGAAGATATTAGCGTACCGGGATAAAAAGAAGTTCGAGTACGCCGGAGCAGCCGGGGGATATATTGATTATTTAGGCTTCCCGTTTTGCCGCGGGCGTGTGATGGATACCACGGAGCAGGATGATGGGCAGTATGATGATGAGGTCGATGTTTTTTGGGCAACGGGGGCCTCTCTATGTATTCGGCGGGACGTGTACCGTGCGGCCGGAGGGTTGGACGAGGCTTTTTTCGCGCACATGGAAGAGATTGATCTTTGCTGGCGATTGAAAAATGGAGGGTATACTTTAAAGGTGGTTCCTTCTTCTGTCGTCTACCATTTGGGGGGAGGCTCGTTGCCGATGAATCATCCGAGAAAATTGTTTTTGAATTACCGGAATAATTTATTGATGTTGCATAAGAATCTGTGTGCTAAACAGCGTAAGAAAATCTTTTTTGCACGAGTTTTGCTGGACACGATGGCGGGAGGGCTTTTCCTGTTGAAAGGTCAATGGTCTAACACCCGTTCGGTAATCCGGGCATACAAGGCTTTCCGGGAGATGAGGAAAGCCTATCCGGTTCCTGAAAGTTCCATGAGTCTTTCGGGAATATATCCCCGGAGTATCGTGTTGGAATATTTCTTGCGGGGTAAAAAGAAGTTCTCGGATTTAAATTTTAAATGATGGTAAATAAACCTTTGACATAAAATGTTGTCATAGGGGTGTAGGCTTTAACGATATGATTAGAAAGCATGAACGAGATAAGTGATGAAGATATTGTAAGAATGTTTCATTCCGGAAATGGAGAGGAAAAAGCTTTTCGGTTACTTGTAGGAAAGTATAGCGAGAGGCTTTACTGGCATATCCGTAAAATCGTGATAGGGCATGAAGATAGCGACGATGTGTTGCAGAATACCTTTATCAAGATTTGGAAGGGGTTGAGGGAGTTTCGTTACGAGGCGAAATTGTTTACATGGATGTACCGGGTGGCGACGAATGAGGCGATTAATTTTTTGAGCGAAAAACGTCGGAAGACTTATGGAAACTCGCAGGAGATTACTCCCATGCTAGAAAATCAGTTGGAAAGTGATAGTTTTTTCTGTGGGGATTCGATCCAGCGGGAATTGCAGAAAGCCGTGTTGAAATTGCCGGAGCGTCAACGTCTGGTATTTAATATGAAGTATTTTGATGACATGAAATATGAGGATATTGCCGAGGTACTGGATGTCGCCGTGGGAACGCTGAAGGCAACTTATCACAATGCGGTAAAGAAAATAGAGGAAAGTTTGAAGATTTCGGATACTTTACCCTCGTTCGAATAGTTATTGGATAATAGAAAATGGAAGGTTATGGATAATTTGGATGAGAAATATAAATCAAAGAACCCGTTCTCGGTGCCTGATCGTTATTTTGACACGTTGGGCGACCGGGTGATGGACCGGATAAAGGATGAGGAAGGGAAGACACGGGAAACGAGTTTGTTTCAGACGTTAAAACCTTATCTCGGTTTAGCGGGATTATTCGCTTTCGCAATGATCGTCATACAGTTGCTGGTCCCTAATCTGGTGGATGAAAATCGGATGTTGTCAAAAAATGGAGAGCAGGCGAACATGACGGCACAAGCAGAGGATGAGAATATTTTCGATGCGGATTTTAACCCATCTCGTGAAGAGATCATCGAGTATCTGTCACAAGAGACTGATCCGATTGAGTTTTTATACGCGGAGCGTAGGTAGAATTGAATGTACAAGCAAGATATATGAAAAAGATAAGTTTGATTATATTGATGGTCGGGTTTGGTTTTTCTTTATTTGCCCAAAGCGGGAAATTGAGTGAAGACAAACGGAAAGAGTTCGAGGCTCAAAAAGTAGCCTTTTTTACTCAAGAGATGGATTTGACCCCGGAAGAGGCCACTAAGTTCTGGCCTTTATATAATGAGATGCAGCAGAAAATTCGTGTCGAGAATGATAAAATACGAGATTTGACCTGTCGGAAAGATAAAAAAGAGGTCCCGGAAGTGACGGAACAACAAGCTTTGAAGAATTTGGAGATCATGTTATCTGCCGAACAGGCTGTACGAGATATTAAGAAAGAATATATCGAGAAGTTGACCAAGGCTCTGTCCGCCAAGAAAGTGTGGATGATGATTGAGGCCGAGCAGAAATTCCATCATCAATTGTGGAAGAAGATGGGGAAATATCCTGCACCCGCGCAGAAATAGTCGATCAAGTGGGGAAATTCGTGGCTGAACGTGAAAAAAAAGAAAAAAATCACGCCAAAAGCTTGCAAGAACAATAAAAAGCACTACTTTTGTCAGCGCAATTGGAGAGATGGGTGAGTGGCTGAAACCAACAGTTTGCTAAACTGTCGTACGGGATACTGTACCGGGGGTTCGAATCCCCCTCTCTCCGCCACCAATTTTGAAGCTCATTTTCGGGGCGTAGCGCAGTCCGGTAGCGCATCTGCTTTGGGAGCAGAGGGTCGCAGGTTCGAATCCTGTCACCCCGACAGATAGACAGCCACGAGAGTGACTGTTTTTTTATGTCTTTAATTCTTGTTTTCCTGTATTTTCCTTAGTTCTATTATGTCGTACAAGTCTTTTGGACGTCCAGCCTTGATCTTGCTATTAATTAAATCATTAAATGCGATTACCTCGTAAGAGAAGGTTTGACCGTTTATCGGATAGTGTTTCAAAAAGTGTGTAAATTCCGAATTGATTATTTTTGTAATGCAATTTTCAAAAATGAATTATTATGGAATTTACACATGAACAAATCTCGGAAATAATTTCCGAAATCACAAACGGTGAACTAGGTTTACAAGGCTTGGTCAAACAAGGCTTAGAGAGTTTAATGTTATCGGAACGTGATCTTCATAACGAGACACGTGGTGACGTGAGTAACGGTTTTCGTGGTCGTCGAGTATGTCATGGCGGTAAGGTCTTCGAACTTCGGGTTCCCCGTAGTCGTAACAACCATTTTTACCCGATGTTACTGGGGGTGCTAAAAGACCAGGAAGAAGAGGCTCAAAAGCTAGTGAGTAGCCTTTATTGCAGCGGTTTAACCACGGAACAGGTGGGTAAAATTTACGAGCAATTTTACGGTAAACATTACAGTAAAAGCCAGGTTAGCCGCTTGTTGAACACGGCCCGCGAGGATGTAAATGCCTGGCTAGGTCGTGAACTGGATCATCGTTACCCGATAATTTACATCGATGCCACCTATGTCCTCACCCGTCGTGATGATTCCGTTTCCAACGAGGCTTACTACACGGTTTTAGGGGTGAAAGAAGACCGAACCCGCGAGGTGCTGGCCGTGGTGAACTTCCCCACGGAAAGTGCCACGAACTGGAAGGACGTGTTTGAAGACCTCAAGGAAAGAGGCGTGGCCGTGATTGATCTCCTGGTGTGTGATGGATTGCCCGGCATTGAAAATGTACTGGCAGACACCTTTCCCAAGGCAGATTTACAATTGTGTACCGTGCACCTGAAGAGGAATATCGCCGGGAAAGTCAAGCCCAGGGACAAGAAACAGGTCATGGAAGAACTTAAACAGATCTGTGCTCCCGACCAGTGGGAGAT